>NZ_JBPQTW010000241.1:0-9803 GCF_051386535.1 Streptomyces sp. URMC 127 | reverse complement strand
AGTATGGCGCGGCCGGCCGCGCCATACTCGCCGCCCGCCGCGGCGAGAGCGACAGCCCCGGCTACGCCCTCACCCACGGCGAGCTGGAGGCCGGCGCGAGCGGCGCGGCGGCCCCGCTGCTCGGCGTCCTCGGGATCGAGGGCAGCGTGGGGGTGGTGATGCTCACGGACACGATCCCCGAGCGCGTGGGCCCGCGCGTGATGGAGGCCGCGAAGGAGGTGGCCGACGCCCTGCGGTGAGCCGCCGGGGCCGGGCACGGGACCGGGCACGGCCGGGTCCCCGCCGTGCCGCGGGCTCGCCGGGCGCGCCTCGCCCGGCGAGGCCGCGTGTCACGGAAGGGACCCCGGTGAACTAGATTCGCTGCATGCCCGCTCCGACCACGCCCGCCCGGTCCCGCCGCGCCCGGACCCTCGCCGTCTGTGCCGTGCCCGTCGTCGCCCTGCTCGCCTCCGTGCCCTTCGTGCCGCTGCCGTTCTCGGTGGCGCAGCCCGGCTCGACGGTGGACGTGCTCGGCGCGCACGACGGCAAGCAGGTGATCGAGATCCAGGGCGTCCCGGCGCGGAAGACCACGGGCCAGCTGCGCATGACCACGATCGTGGTGACGGGCCCGCGCGTCGACGTGGACCTCGGCGACGTGATCAGCGGCTGGTCCCGTACGGACCGGGCCGTGATGCCGCACGACGCCGTCTATCCCGTGGGCGACTCCGACGAGGAGGTCGACGCGCACAACCAGGCGGAGATGAAGAAGTCGCAGGACGCCGCCACGGACGCGGCCCGGCGCTATCTGCACCGCTCGCCCGGCGAGCTGAAGGTCGGCCTCAGCCTCGCCGACGTGGGCGGGCCGAGCGCGGGCCTGCTCTTCACCCTCGGCATCATCGACAAGGTCGACGGCGACGGCCGCGGCGGCGACCTCACGGGCGGGCGCGTCATCGCCGGCACGGGCACGATCGACGCCGACGGGACGATCGGCGCGGTCGGCGGCGTCCCGCTGAAGACGCAGGCGGCCCGGCGCGACGGCGCGACGGTCTTCCTCGTGCCGAAGGGCGAGTGCTCGGAGGCGAAGGCCAACCTGCCCAAGGGGCTGCAGCTGGTCGCGGTCGAGAAGCTGCAGGACGCCATCACGTCGCTGCGCTCCCTCGCGTCGGACGACGGGAGCGCCGTCCCCACCTGCTGACCGGGCCCCGGACCCGGCCCGGCCCCGCGAACCGCTCAGCGGGTGATGAACCCCTCCTCCACCAGCCACTGCTCCGCGACCTCGCGCGGGTCCTTGCCCGCCACGTCCACCTCGGCGTTGAGCCGCCGCGCCACGTCGTTGTCGAGCCGGGCCGTGATGGGGTCCAGCACGTCCTTGATCGCCGGATACCTGCGCAGGGTGGCGCTGTTGATCTCCGGCGCGGCGTTGTAGTGGGGGAAGAAGCGCCGGTCGTCGTGCATGACGACCAGGCGCATCGCCGCGATGCGGCCGTCGGTGGTGAACACCTCGCCGAAGGTGCAGGAGCGGCCGCCGGAGACCTGGGTGTAGATGATGCCGCCGTCCATCTTCTGCACGCGCGAGGCGGGCACGTTCATGCCGTACGTCCTGGCCATGCCCTGCAGGCCGTCGTCGCGCGCCGCGAACTCCGTCTCCACGCACAGCGTCGCGGCGCCCGGAGCGCTCCGCGACAGGGCGGCCACGTCCGAGAGCGTGCGGGTGCCGTGCCGGCGGGCGGCGGCGCGGCTCATGGCCAGGGCGTACGTGTTGTCGAGCGCGGCGGGCGCGAGCCAGGTGAGGCCGTTGCGGGCGTCGGCGTCGCGGACGGCCCGCCACTGCGCCTGCGGGTCGGGGACCGGCCGGTCGTGGCCGAGGTAGGTGATCCAGGCGGTGCCCGTGTACTCGTACATGGCGTCCGCGCCGCCGGAGCGGACCGCCTCGCGCGCCCCGACCGAGCCCTGGATGTTGGTGCGGTCGAGCACGTTCGCGCCGGCGGCCTTGAAGGCGAGCCCCATGATCTGGCCGAGCAGGATGTTCTCGCTGAAGCTCTTGGAGGTGACGGTCAGGGAAGCGCCCTTGAGCGGCAGGCCCCGGCCGACCGAGCCGGGCCGCACCCCGTCGGCCAGGGGGGAGCCGCTGGTCAGGCCGCAGCCGCCGGCCAGGGGCAGCAGGAGCGCGAGGGCGAGGGCGGCGGCCGCCGCCGTCACCGTCCGCGGCCGCGCGCCGGGGCGCCGGGCGCGAGGGCTCCGCGTGTCAGGACCCCGCATGCCAGGACCCCGCGTGTCACGGCGCCGCATGTCAGGACGCCTCCAGCCCGCGCGGCCGCAGCAGCAGCTCGGCCAGCGACGCCAGCCAGTCCACGAGCAGGGCGAGCGCGACGGTCAGGACCGAGCCCAGCACCAGCACCGGCATCCGCTGGTTGGTGATGCCCGAGGCGATCAGGTCGCCGAGCCCGCCGCCCCCGCCGAAGTAGGCGAGCGTGGCCGTGCCCACGTTGAGGACGAGCGCGGTCCGCACGCCCGCGAGGATCAGCGGGACGGCCAGCGGCAGTTCGACCCGGCGCAGCACCCCGGCGGCCGACATGCCGATGCCGCGCGCGGCCTCCACCAGCGTCGGGTCGATGGCGCGCAGCCCCGCGACCGTGTTGGCGAGCACGGGCAGTACGGCGTAGACGACCATGCCGACGAGCGCGGCCCGCATGCCGATGCCCAGCCAGATCACCAGCAGCGCCAGCAGGCCGATCGCGGGCGTGGCCTGGCCGACGTTGGCGACGGCGATGACGGCGGGGGCTGCGGGGCGCAGCCGGCGGCGGGTGAGCAGGACGCCCAGCGGGACGGCGATGACCAGGACGAAGAAGGTGGAGACGACGGTGAGGACGACGTGCTGCCGCAGCCGCAGCCAGACGTTGCCGTCGGCGACGGAGTTGCGGGCGATGGAGTCGAGGCCGGCGCCGCGGAACCACAGCCAGGTCGCCAGCAGCAGGGCCAGCAGGAAGACGGGCAGGATCGTGAGCTTCTGCCAGGTGATGCGGCGGGTGACGCGGCGGGCCGCCGCCCGCGGGGGAGCGCCGGGCGGGGCGTCCTCGTCCGGACGGGTGCCGGTGCCGGTGCTGGTGCCTTTGTCGGTGTCCGTGGTCACGCCAGCTCCTCCGGCGCGTCCGTCGTGCCCTCCTGTTCCTCCAGCACCTGCTGGGCGCGCTGCTCCTCCAGCAGGTGCTGGTGCTCGACGGCGTCCAGCCGGTCCTCCTCCAGCAGTTCGTGCACCGAGTTCATCAGCGTCTCCATGTCGACGACGCCCTCGTAGCGGCCGCGCCGCCCCGTGACTGGCACCCGGCCCGCGTTGTCGATGAGGACGGCCTCCAGGGCGTCGCGCAGCGTCGCGTCGCGGGTGACGGTGTCGTGCACGAGGGTGCCGGCGCGGACGAGGGAGCCCCTGGCCCGCATCAGGTCGCCGCGCCGCAGCCATTTGTACGGCCGCTGGTGGCGGTCCAGCAGCAGCACCTCGTTGGTGGTGCCCCCGCGCAGCCGCTCGAAGATCGTCTGGAGTGGGTCGTCGATGGTGGCGGTCGGGAAGTCGACGACGCCCACGTCCCGCACGCGCGTGAGGTTGAGCCGTTTGAGGGCCGCGCCCGCGCCGACGAAGCCGGAGACGAAGTCGTCGGCGGGGTTGGTGAGGATGGCCTCGGGAGTGTCGAACTGGGCGATGTGCGACCGCTCGCGGAGGACGGCGATCCGGTCGCCGAGCTTGATGGCCTCGTCGAAGTCGTGGGTGACGAAGACGATCGTCTTGTGCAGCTCGTGCTGCAGCCGGATCAGCTCGTCCTGCAGGTGGTCCCGGGTGATCGGGTCGACCGCGCCGAACGGCTCGTCCATCAGCAGCACCGGCGGGTCGGCGGCCAGGGCGCGGGCCACGCCGACACGCTGCTGCTGCCCGCCCGAGAGCTGGCGCGGATAGCGGCCCTGGAACTCCCCGGGGTCGAGCCCCACCAGGTCCAGCATCTCCTCGACCCGCTCGGCGATCCGCCGCTTGGACCAGCCGGTCATGCGGGGCACGAGCGCGATGTTCTGCGCGACGGTCATGTGGGGGAAGAGCCCGGAGGCCTGGATCGCGTAGCCGATCTTGCGGCGCAGCCGCACCGGGTCGATGCCGGTGACGTCCTCGCCGTCGATGCGGATCCGGCCCGACGTCGGCTCGATCAGCCGGTTGATCATCTTCATCGTGGTGGTCTTGCCGCAGCCGGACGGGCCGACGAAGACCACCAGCTCGCCGGCCTTGATGTCCATGTTCACGCAGTCCACGGCGGGGGCCGGGTTGCCGGGGTAGCGCTTGGTGAGGTTCTCCAGCCGGATCGTGGCCCCGGAGGCCCGCACCTCCTCCCGCGCGGGGCGCGGCGCGGCCTCAGCCACGGATCCCGCCCGGGATCGTCAGCCGCCCGATCAGCACGTACACCGCGTCGAAGAGCAGCGCGAGGACGATGATGCCGAGCGTCCCCGCGAGCACCTGGTTGAGGGCGTTGGCACTGCCCAGCGAGGAGACGCCGCGGAAGATCTCGTTGCCGAGCCCGGGCCCGGAGGCGTACGCGGCCACCGCCGCGATGCCCATCAGCATCTGCGTGGCCACCCGGATGCCGGTGAGGATCGGCGGCCACGCCAGCGGCAGCTCGACGCGCAGGAGCCGGGCCGCCCGCGACATCCCGATCCCCTTCGCGGCGTCCACGAGCGAGGGGTCCACGCCCCGCAGCCCCACGACCGCGTTGCGGACGACCGGCAGCAGCCCGTAGAGCACGAGCGCCGTCACGGTCGGCGCCACGCCCAGGCCCAGCAGGGGGATCAGCAGGCCGAGCAGGGCCAGGGAGGGGACGGTCAGCAGCGTCGCCGTCACGGTCACCGCCAGGTTCCCCGCCCACTCCCTGCGGTACGTGAGGACGCCGATCGCCACGCCGGCGACCGTCGCCACCACCATGCACTGGAGGACGGCGCTGGCGTGCTGCCAGGCGTCCGCCAGCAGCTGGGCGCGGCGGCCGGACAGATAGTGCCAGAAGCTCACCCGCTCGCCTCCCTCCGCGCCTGGGCGCCGCCACGGTCAGGGCCGGTGCGGGCCCTGGTCCTGCGACGCCTGCTGCACCAGCGGGATGATCCGCAGCGGCACGGCGTTCTCCATGACGATCGCCGTGGAGGCCCGCACGATGCCATCAAAACCCACAACGCGGTCGATCACACGCTGGAGGTCGGCGTTCGAGCGTGCGACCAGACGGCACAGCATGTCGCCGCGCCCGGTCGTGGTGTGCAGCTCCAGCACCTCGGGCACCGTCGCGAGGTGCGCCCGGACGTCCCCGCCCTGCCCCTGCTTGATCTCCAGCGTCGCGAAGGCCGTCACCGGATAGCCCAGCGCCGCCGGGTCCACGTCCGGGCCGAAGCCGCGGATGACGCCCTGCGCCTGCAGCCGGTCCAGCCGCGCCTGGACGGTCCCGCGCGCCACGCCCAGGCGGCGGGAGGCCTCCAGCACGCCGATCCGCGGCTCCTCGGCCAGCAGCTCGATCAGCCGGCCGTCCAAACGATCGATCGCCATGCGGCCCTCCCAGTGGTCAGCATGTACAGAACGTCCGGTGTTACCGCCCGTCCGCTCTACAACTTGCCCAGTGAATACGCAAACTATTGCGCACCTTGTGGATCGGCGGGACGCTGCGGCCATGACTCAGACCACGGATCACACCCCGCACACCGCGCGGCAGGCCGACCCCTTCCCGGTCAAGGGGATGGACGCGGTCGTCTTCGCCGTCGGCAACGCCAAGCAGGCCGCCCACTACTACTCCACCGCCTTCGGCATGAAGCTCGTCGCCTACCGGGGTCCGGAGACCGGCAGCCGCGAGTTCGCCTCCTACGTCCTGGAGTCCGGCGGCGCCCGGTTCGTCCTCACCACGGTCATCAAGGCCGCCACCGACCACGGCCGCTTCCTCGCCGGGCACGTCGCCGAGCACGGCGACGGCGTCGTCGACCTCGCCATCGAGGTGCCGGACGCGCGCGCCGCCTACGCCTACGCCGTCGAGCACGGGGCGAAGGGGCTGGAGGAGCCGCACGAGGTCACGGACGAGCACGGCACCGTCGTGCTGGCCTCCATCGCCACGTACGGCGAGACCCGCCACACCCTGGTCGAGCGCTCCGCCTACACCGGCCCGTACCTGCCCGGCTACGTCGCCGCCAAGCCCCTCGTGGAGCCGGGTGAGCGCCGCTTCCAGGCCATCGACCACTGCGTGGGCAACGTCGAGCTCGGCAAGATGGACGAGTGGGTGGCGTTCTACAACAACGTCATGCACTTCACGAACATGAAGGAGTTCGTGGGCGACGACATCGCCACCGAGTACTCCGCCCTCATGTCGAAGGTCGTCGCGGACGGCACCCGCAAGGTGAAGTTCCCGCTCAACGAGCCGGCCGTCGCGAAGAAGAAGTCGCAGATCGACGAGTACCTGGAGTTCTACAACGGCCCCGGCGTGCAGCACATCGCCCTCGCGACGAACGACATCGTCGCCACGGTGCGGGCCATGCGGGCCGCGGGCGTGCAGTTCCTCGACACCCCCGACTCGTACTACGACACGCTCGGGGAGTGGGTCGGCGAGACCCGCGTCCCGGTCGAGACCCTGCGCGAGCTGAAGATCCTCGCCGACCGCGACGAGGACGGCTACCTGCTGCAGATCTTCACCAAGCCGGTGCAGGACCGGCCCACCGTCTTCTTCGAGATGATCGAGCGGCACGGGTCGATGGGCTTCGGCAAGGGCAACTTCAAGGCGCTCTTCGAGGCGATCGAGCGGGAGCAGGAGAAGCGGGGAAATCTCTGAGGCTCCCGTCGCCGGGCGGCCTCCCGGTGCCCGGCGGCCCGGGCCGCCGCACCGGCGGGCTTGAATCCCGCTGCGGCGGGGAGAGAGATCGTATGGCCGATCTGATCGAGCACCTGCGCGAAGGACTCCCCGCCGAAGCGATCCTCACCGACCCGGACGTCACCGCCTCCTACGCCAAGGACATGGCCGGCTTCTGCGCGGCGGGCGACCCCGCCGTCGTCACGCTGCCCCGCACCGTCGAACAGGTGCAGCACATCATGCGCACCGCCACCGCCCTGCGGGTCCCCGTCGTCCCGCAGGGCGCCCGCACCGGCCTGTCCGGCGCGGCCAACGCCGCCGACGGCTGCATCGTCCTCTCCCTCGTCAAGATGGACCGCATCCTGGAGATCGACCCCGTCGACCGGGTCGCGGTCGTCGAGCCGGGCGTCGTCAACGCCGTCCTCTCCCGCGCCGTCGCCGAACAGGGCCTGTACTACCCGCCCGACCCCTCCAGCTGGGAGCAGTGCACCATCGGCGGCAACATCGGCACCGCCTCCGGCGGCCTGTGCTGCGTGAAGTACGGGGTCACCGCCGAGTACGTCCTCGGCCTCGACGTCGTCCTCGCCGACGGCCGGCTGCTGAAGACGGGCCGCCGCACGGCCAAGGGCGTCGCGGGCTACGACCTCACCCGTCTGTTCACCGGCTCCGAGGGCAGCCTCGGCGTCGTCGTCCGGGCCGTCCTCGCGCTGCGGCCCGCGCCGCCTCAGCAGCTCGCGCTCGCGGCCGAGTTCCCCTCGATCGCCGCGGCCGGCGAGGCCGTCCGGCAGATCATGGCCCGCGGCCACGCGCCCTCGCTCCTGGAGCTCATGGACGGCACGACCGTCCGCGCCGTCAACGCCATGGCGAAGATGGGCCTCCCCGAGAGCACCGAAGCGCTCCTCCTCGCCGCCTTCGACACCCCGGACCCCGCGCAGGACCTCGCCGCCGTCGCCGAGCTGTGCACGGCCGCGGGCGCCGACCAGGTCGTCCCCGCCGAGGACGCCGCCGAGTCCGACCTCCTCCTCGCGGCCCGCCGGCTCTCCCTCACCGCCCTGGAGGCCCTCCGCCCCGCCACCATGATCGACGACGTGTGCGTGCCCCGCTCACGCCTCGCCGACATGCTGGAGGGCACCGCCGAGATCGCCCGCAAGCACGCGCTGACCATCGGCGTCTGCGCCCACGCGGGCGACGGCAACACCCACCCCGTCGTCTGCTTCGACCCCGCCGACGCCGACGAGGCGCGCCGCGCCCGCGAGTCCTTCGACGAGATCATGGCCCTCGGCCTGGAGCTGGGCGGCACGATCACCGGCGAGCACGGCGTGGGCGTCCTGAAGAAGGAGTGGCTGGCGAGGGAGCTGGGCCCCGTGGGCCTGGAGATCCAGCGGGGCATCAAAAGGGTCTTCGACCCGCTGAACCTCCTCAACCCGGGCAAAGTGCTGGACCTGTAAGGGCCTTGACGACCGCGGCGGCGAAGGGAACTCCGCCGCAACGGCGCGCCACCACAACGGCGAGGGTCCGGCGGAATGCAGAACCGCCCATACCCGTACGTCACGCCCCGAGGATCTCCCGCAGCGCCGCGTCCAGCTCCAGCCGCTCCCGCTCCGACCCCGGCGCCACCACCCGCAGCGTCCGCTCCAGCCACGCCGACACCGCCGGCGCCGGGGCCTCCAGCAGCGCGGCCCCGTCCGGCGAGGACAGCGCCATGCACACCACGCTGCGCCCGTCCGTCCGCGTCGGCCACACCCGTACGTCCCCGCTGCCGCACGGCCGGAACACGCCCTCGACCAGCAGCTCGCGCGCGAACGTCCAGTGCACCGGGGCGTCCGAGGTGACGTGGAAGGCGATGTGCACCGCGTACGGATCGGCCGTGCGGTAGCTCAGCCGCGACGGCACGGGGATGCTGCGCTCGGGCGACAGCACCAGGTCGATCTCCAGCTCTCTTTCCACCACGGTGTGCATGAAGTGCGCCCTCTCTGCTCTGCTTCCCTCGGTCCGTGGCCCCTCGCGAACGGACCCGCACCGACAGAGAGCGCAATGACCCCCACACCATGACGCGACTTCGCCGAACCGGTGCGCCCGTCGCACGTGTGAGTGGTCCCGCCCGCGGGACGGCCGCAGAGTGGAGAGCCGTCTGGTAGACCGGTGCGCGGCGCGGCCGGTTGCCTTTTGTGCATAGAGGTCATGGGAACGGGGGCGGCGGGGAGGGGGACACGATCGGGGCCGGACTGTCGCTCGAACGCGGTCTTTCTGCCGCGCTCCTTCTTCCCGGCCCCCCGCTCTTCGTTAGTGTCGTCCCTGGGCGGGCGGAGGTGACCGCCCGGGCGCTGTGGTACGCAGGAGGCGTGCCCCGGGCTCGGATCGAGGGTCGTCGTGCGCCCCTGCTTGCGTAACCGCGCGGTGACGGGGTCATCGGCGCCGGTACGGCGGACAGGTCAAGCGTGTTGGTTGTGAACGGAGTTGGGGACAGTGGTGGCCTCTCCCAGCAGTGATGAGAATGTGCCCAGGCAAGGGTATTACCCCGACCCTTCCATTCCCGGCTATATCCGTTACTGGAGCGGCACCGCCTGGGTGCCCGGCACGAGCCGGCCCGCGCCCGCCGAGGGCGAGCCGATGCCCGCCCCGCCCGCCGGCCTCGCCAAGCCCGCGGCGCCCGCCCTCGCCGCGCCCGTGCCGCCGACCCCGCGCGGCTCCGGCCCCGGCCGGCAGCCCGCTCAGCGCCCCGACGAGACGGGGCCGATGTTCCTCGACGAGGAGCCCGCCCCGCGCGACGCCGGCACGGAGCCGGCCTCCGCCTGGCGTGCGGAGCCCGCCCGGCAGGAAGGCTTCGGCGGCGAGCAGGACCGGCGCGTCTCCTGGGGCGAGGGCGCTAAGCCCGGCACCGCGCTCCCCGGCCCCCGCGACCCGCGCATCGCCGCTCCGGCGGCCGGTGACGCCGCAGACCCCACCCGCTCCGAGCCCACCCGCTCCGAGCCGGGCCGCCGG
>NZ_JBPQTW010000240.1:0-9895 GCF_051386535.1 Streptomyces sp. URMC 127 | reverse complement strand
CCCCTGCGCCCCCGCCCCCTCCCGTGTGGACATCCCGTGGCCGGCCGGTCTGCCCGACGGCGGCCGGCACGGCTTCACCCCGGCGCACCGCGCGCGGCTGGAGGCCGCGCTGCCGGCCATCGCTGAGGTTGTGGGCAGTCGTTCCGCCGGGGCGGAACGGGTGGGCACAACCGGGCCCGCAGACGGCAACGGCGCCGCACCCCCGCGGCGCATCCTCGTCCTCGGCACCGAGGAGCTGATGTACGCCCCCCTGCGCATCGCGCAGGCCCTGGAGGGCGCCCTCGGCGGCGAAGCGGACGTGCGGTTCTCCACGACCACCCGGTCCCCCGTACTGTCCGTCGACGACCCCGGCTACGCCATCCGCTCGCGGATCACCTTCCCCGCCCACGACAACCCCACCGACGGCCCCGGCGACCGCTACGCGTACAACGTCGCCGGCGCCGGCTTCGACACCGTCATCGTGGTCACCGACTCGCGCGGCGACACTCCCGAACTGCACGCCGAGGGCGGCCTCCTCCACGCGCTGTCCGCCCACGCGGAGCACGTCCGGCTCGTCGTCATTCCCTCCTACACCCCCGAGAGCCCCATGCCCCAACCCCTCCGCGGCCCCGCCTTCTCCTCCTACGACCCCGAGGACGTCGGCTGGCTCCTCCAGGACCTCTCCGGCGCCGAGCTGGAGGCGCCCACTGAGGAGCGCGAGGAGGCGATCCAGAGCGGCGGCGCGCACTACGCCGAGTCGCTGCCCGTCGAGTACCAGCCCAGCGAGCAGTACCAGGCGCTGTACGAGGCCGCCCTCCGGGACTCGGCCGGCCGGGTCGCCCGTGCCGTCGGCGTCGTCACCGAGACCGTGCTCGCCGAGCGGTCCCCCCGGCCCGTGCTCGTCTCGCTGGCCCGGGCCGGGACGCCCGTGGGCGTGCTGATGCGCCGCTGGGCCCGGCACGCGCACGGCCTGGACCTGCCGCACTACGCCGTCTCCATCGTCCGGGGCCGCGGCATCGACCCCGTCGCCCTGCGCTGGCTCGCCGCGCACCACGACCCGGCCGACGTCGTCTTCGTGGACGGGTGGACCGGCAAGGGCGCCATCACCCGCGAACTGGCGGCCGCCCTGGAGGGCTTCGACGGGTTCGACCCGCGCATCGCCGTGCTGGCCGACCCCGGGCAGTGCGTGGAGACCTACGGGACGCGGGACGACTTCCTGATCCCGTCGGCCTGCCTCAATTCCACCGTTTCCGGGCTGATTTCGCGTACCGTCCTGCGCGCCGACCTGGTGGGGCCGGAGGACTTCCACGGCGCCAAGTTCTACCGGGAGCTCGCCGGCGCCGACGCGTCGCGGGCCTTCGTCGACGCCGTCGCCGCCCGCTTCGGCGAGGTGGAGGAGGACGTGCGGCGGGACGTCAAGGAGCTCGCCGGTTCCGACCGCACGCCCACGTGGGACGGCTGGGCCGCCGTCGAGCGGATCAGCGAGGAGTACGGCATCCACGACGTCAACCTCGTCAAGCCCGGCGTGGGGGAGACCACCCGCGTGCTGCTGCGGCGCGTCCCCTGGAAGATCCTCGCCCGGCGCGGGGCCGGAGCGGACCTGGCCCACGTGCGGCTGCTCGCCGAGCAGCGCGGGGTGCCCGTCGAGGAGGTGGACGGCCTGCCGTACAGCTGCGTCGGCCTCATCCACCCCCGCTACACCCGCGGCGCGACCGGCGCCGACGGCAAGGCGGTCGCGAAGTGACCGTCCTCGTCGCCAGTGACCTCGACCGTACGCTCATCTACTCGGCCGCCGCGCTCGGCCTTGAGGGGCCCGACGCGTCCGCGCCCCGGCTGCTGTGCGTCGAGGTCTACGACCGCAAGCCGCTCTCCTACATGACCGAGACGGCCGCCGCCGCCTTCGCCGGGCTGGCCGCCGCCGTGCCCGTCGTGCCCACGACCACCCGGACGCGCGAGCAGTACGGGCGGATCCGGCTGCCCGGCCGCCCGCCCGCGTACGCGATCTGCGCCAACGGCGGCGAGCTGCTCGTCGACGGCGAGTCCGACCCGTCCTGGCGGGCCGCCGTCGAGCGGCGGATCGCCGAAGGGTGCGCCCCGCTCGCCGAGGTGCGCGCGCACCTCGTCCGGTCCGCCGACCCGGCGTGGCTGCTCAAGGAGCGCACCGCCGAGGATCTCTTCGCCTACCTCGTCGTCGACCGGGCGAAGCTGCCCGCCGGGTGGGTGGCGGAGCTCACCGAGTGGGCCGGCGCCCGCGGCTGGAGCGTCTCCCTGCAGGGCCGCAAGCTCTACGCCGTGCCGCGCCCGCTCACCAAGAGCGCCGCGGTCGCGGAGGTCGCACGGCGCACCGGCGCCTGCGAGGTGCTCGCCGCCGGCGACTCGCTCCTCGACGCCGACCTGCTGCTGGCCGCCGGCCGCGGCTGGCGGCCCGGCCACGGCGAGCTCGCCGACACCGGCTGGTCCGCCCCGCACGTCACCGCCCTGGAGACACGGGGCGTGGCCGCGGGCGAGGAGATCCTGCGGGCTTTCGCGGAGGCGGCGGCGTAGGCTCGTGCGCGGTCTTGTGCACGCCGTCGAGGAGGAACCCGTGACCGAGTTCAAAGGCACCGCGCTCACCCCCGAGTTGTACGCGTACGTCCTCGCCCACAACCCTCCGCTCGACCCCGTGCAGCGCGGCCTGGTCGAGACCACCCAGCGGGCCCTGCCCGCCCACGCCGTCAAGCAGATCGCCGAGGAGCAGGTGCCGCTGCTGGCCTTCCTCGTCCGGCTCACCGGCGCCCGGCACGTGGTGGAGGTCGGCACCTTCACCGGCCTGTCCGCGCTGGCCATGGCGCAGGCGCTGCCCGAGGGCGGCAGACTCGTCGCCCTGGACATCTCCGAGGAGTGGACCGCCTACGCCCGGCAGGCCTGGGAGCAGGCCGGGGTCGATGGCCGGATCGACCTGCGGATCGCGCCGGCCCTGGACTCCCTGCGGGCCATGCCCGCCGAGCCGCACGTCGACCTGGCCTTCCTCGACGCCGACAAGGACAACTACGTCAACTACTGGGAAGAGCTCGTCCCGCGGCTGCGCCCCGGCGGGCTGATCGTCGCCGACAACACCCTGATGATGGGGTCGGTCCTGGATCCGGAGAACCACCCCGTGGGCGCCCACGTAACGGAGTTCAACAGGCACGTGGTGGCCGACAAGCGCATGGAATCCGTGATGCTCACGGTGGCGGACGGCCTGACCCTGGCGCGCAAGCGGTGACTACGAGCAGCACCCGCCCCCGCAGCAGCCTCCGCCCTGCGGCGCGGGAGCGGATGCGGACCCACCGGTGACGGCGACGGCGGACAGCAGCTTGACGGTGTCCTCGTGCCCCGCGGGGCAGGTCGCGGGCGCGGACGACTCGGCCATGGGCCGGCTCAGCTCGAAGGTGTCCCCACAGGCACGGCAGCGGTATTCGTAACGAGGCATGCGGGCAGCATAGCCAGGGCGCCCGGCGAAGCTAGCCCGCCGCGGACGCTCCCCGCTCCCCCCGGATCTCCTGGACGACCCGGGAAACCTCCGCCCGCACCGCCTCCGTCTCCGTGAGGAAGTGCCACCAGTCCGGGTGCCGGCCCTCCAGCCCGGCCACCGCCCGCTCCAGCCGCTCCACCGCGGCGTCCAGCGGCCCCGCGTGCCGCGGGTCGGGCGTGCTGCGCCCGGCCATCGCCAGCCGCTGCGCGTCGCGGATGGCGAAGCGCGTGCGCTCGACCTCCCGCTGGTGGTCGAAGGAGACCTCGTCCAGCCGCCGCAGCCGGTCGGCCGCGGCGGAGACGGACTCGTCGGTCGTGCTCAGCACGGCCCGTACGGTCGACAGTAGGGCCAGCGCGTCCGGCCACCGCTGCTCGTCCCGCGCCCGGCGCGCTTCGGCGAGCTTCTCCTCCGCGGCGGCGACGGCCCGCCGGGCCTCGTCGGGCACCTGCTGCAGGTCCTGCCAGCAGGCGGCGCTGTAGCGGCGGCGCAGCTCGCTCAGGACGGGTTCGACGCCGGCGGCGCGGGTGGTCAGGGCCTGGGCCCGCGTCCGCAGGGAGACCAGGCGTTTGTCGATCTCCGCGACCTTGGCCGGCAGGCCCTCCGCCTCGGCCCGTACGGCCCCGGCCTCCTGCAGGACCCTTTCGGCGCGCCGGAGGGTGTCCGGGACGCCGTGCTGCCCGGCGCCCTGGTTGAGCTTGGTGAGTTCGGGGGAGAGGGCGGCGAGCCGCGCGGCGAGGCCGTCGGCGCGCAGGCCCGCCTCCCGGACGGCGTCGAGGGCGACGGTGGCGGCGAGGAGGCCCTGCCGGGCGCGCTCGACGGCGGGCGCGAGCCGGGACAGCTGTTCTTCGGCGGCGGCCAGGAGGGGGCCGAGGCCCTGCCCGAAGCGCTCCAGGTCGGCCTTGGTGCGCAGCAGCTCGTCCTTGGCCTTGGTGAGGTCGGCGCGGGCGCGGGCGGCGGCGCCGGCGTCGAGGTCCTCGCGGTCGAGGTCGTGGGAGTCGACGGCGCCGATGTAGGCGTGGGAGACCTCGTCGATGCGCTGCCCGAGGGCCGCGAAGTCGGCGGCGGCCTTGCGGGCGGCGGGGGAGGAGTCGACGGCCGTGATCGTCTCGATGGAGATCCGCAGCTCGCGCTGGGCGGTGTCGAGCTCGTAGAAGGCGGCCGCGGCGGCGTCCTTCGCGGCCTGGGCGTCGGCCCGGCGGCTCTCGTCGCGGCCCCGGCCCCAGCGGCGGGTGCCGCCGCCGGCGAAGGCGGCGGGCGCGGTGGCGACGGCCGTGGCGAGCAGGGGGAGCGGCAGGAGGGCGAGGGTGAGGACGTCGCGGGCGGCGGCGGCCGCGCGGCGGGCTCTCGCAGCCCCGAAACGGCGGTGTGCCGGTCGTGCGGACTGTGCGAAGGTCGCCGTCACGTGCCCTCTCCCGTTGATCGCCCCTGGCCGGATGCCATTCTCCCACCCGGTAGGGACGAACACGGAGGACGGATAGTTCGCCCGTCAGCTCGCGGGGCGGATCTTCACTTCGCCGTTGTTGCTGCGGGCGGTGACGACGTGGGCGCTGTTGTCGTCGCGCGGCACGTCCACGCGCACCTTGCCGTTGTTGCTGCGGCCTTCGGCCTTGTACGCGGCGCGGGGCAGGTCGATGGTGATGCTGCCGTTGTCGCTGCCGGCCTCGACCCGGTCCGGGACGCGGCCGAAGGCGAGGCGCACCGCTCCGTTGTCGGTGTCGGCCTTGACCCGGGAGGAGGTGACGCCGGTGGTGGTCACGGTGCCGTTGGAGCTGTGCAGGGCGAGGGAGCCGCTGCTGTCCTCGACGCGGACGGCGCCGTTGTCGGAACGGAGGTCGAGGTCGGTGGCGAAGCCGCGGGCCTTGATCGCGCCGTTGCTGTTCTTGACGGTCACCTTCACGCCGCGCGGCACCTCGATCCTGTGCCGGGACTCGCAGTCCACGCTGAGCCCGGAGCACTGCTCCTTGAGCTTGAGCACGGAGCCGTCCAGCTCCCAGGTGGCCTTCGCCGTCCCACCGAGGGTCCACCCGGAGAACCAGCGCGTGACCTGCACGTCCTTGACGTCGGCGGGTGTCAGTTCGAGCGCCGAGTTGTCGGACTCGATCGTCAGCTCCTTGCCGGCCAGCGCGAACGCCTTGTGCTCCGGCTTCGCGTCGTCCAGGTCGGCGCTCCCGCACCCGGTCAGCACGGCTCCGGCGGCCAGGACGCCGGCCGTGACGAGGGAGAGGCGGGCTGCGGTGGAACGGGCGCGGGGCTTCATCGGGACTCCGGGAGGGCAGATCGGGCGGGTACGGCAGGGTGCTGCGTACGGGGACCAGCGTAGAAGTGGATCACCCGGGCCGCGATGAAGCCCGCTACCGGACGAGGGTGGGGATAACCCCCGCCCCGGGGGCCCGCGGCGCCGCGTTTGCGGGGAACCGGGCAGGTCGGGGTAGGCTGTCACCTCGTGCCCGGGCGCATAGCTCAGCGGTAGAGCGCTGCTCTTACAAAGCAGATGTCGGCGGTTCGAATCCGTCTGTGCCCACCGTGTCCGTTTCAGCGCAGGAGCCCCGTACCGGGATCGGTACGGGGCTCCTGCGCTGTCGGCGGTGGCAGGGTCCCCTCAGGGCAGAGTCCGCATTCCGCCGTTCCGGTGCAGCCACGACCGGTACGTCGGGTCGGCGTAGGCGAGGGCGCGGTAGGCGTCGGCCAAGTCGTCGAAGAGGGCGTCGACTTCCGGGGCGGAGAGGGCGCCCGGCCGGGTGGCCAGGGAGAGTCCGACGGTCAGGGGGTCGCCGTAGAGGGGGCGGAGCACCGTTCCCGGGCCGGCCTCCGCGGTGGGCTGGCAGGCCCGTACCGCTTCGCCGGAGGCGACGAGGTCCGCGGCGGTGGTGGTGTCGCGCACGTGCACCAGGCGGGGGTCGATCCCGGCGGTGGTGAAGGCCCGCTGCAGGGCCGACCACTCGTGGTCGGCGGCCGGGTCCACGATCCAGGCGTCGTCGGCGAGTTCGGCGAGCCCGACCACGGGGTGGCCGGCGGCCGGATGCGTGACGGACAGGGCGACGAACCGCGGTTCCCGGGACATGAGGACCCGCTGCTCGACGCCCGGGGGTATGTGCAGGGGGAACCCCTCGGTCTCGTGGACGAAGGCGACGTCGAGCTGGTTGGTCGCCAGCAGCTGCAGCAACGTTCCGGCGGAGACCTCGATGTGGATGGCGATGTCCGTCTCGGGCAGCCGGGCGTGGAGGCGCCGCAGCCATCCGGTGACCACGCGCCCGCCGAGGCTGCCGACCCGCAGCCGGGCCCCGCCGGCGCCCGCCGCGGCGTCCCGGGCGGCCGCCATGAGCGCGCTCATCTCCGCGATGATGGGCCGGGCGCGGGAGAGCACCGAGTGACCCAGCGGTGTGGGGCGGCTGCCCGTCTGGCCGCGGGTGAACAGCAGGCCCCCGACGGCCCCTTCGATGCGGCGGAGCTGCGTGGTGAGCGAGGGCTGGGTCATGCCGAGCTGCAGCGCGGCCTTCCGCACACTGCCCGCATCCGCAATGGCGCAAAGCGCGCGGAGGTGCCTGACCTCGAGCTCCACGGGGGGAGCATAACTGCGCCCCGCACGTCACACCAGGCACATGGCGGGGCAGGGTAGGTGATTGGCTGGTGTTATGGCCAGTTGGCATCATCCGCACCGCTGATAACTCGTCACAGACTCTCGGGGACCAGCAGTTCACCCGACGGACATCCGGCCGGCACACCCACCGCCCGGCCCGGACGTCCTCGGCACGAATGGAGTCCCCCACATGAAACGCTCCACGATGGTGCTGTCGGCGGCGATCGGCCTCGGGCTCACGGCGGCCATGACGGCGGTTCCCGCCTCCGCCGCCGCCCCGGCGGTCACGGGATCGCAGACCGTGCAGTCGTCGTACGCCGGATCGGCGGCCGAAGAGGCCAACAACAAGGCGTTCTTCGACGCGGTGATGAAGTCGGCGCAGGCCAAGGCCGCGAAGTCGCCGGGTCTGCGGGCCGTCACGGTCACCTACGACGCCAGCAGAGCGCCGAGCTTCGCCTCCCAGATAGCCGCGAGCGCACAGATCTGGAACAGCTCCGTGCGCAACGTCCAGCTGCGTGCGGGCAGCAACGCCGACTTCGCCTACTACGAGGGCAACGACTCCCGCGGCTCGTACGCGAGCACCGACGGCCACGGGCGCGGCTACATCTTCCTCGACTACCGGCAGAACCAGCAGTACAACTCCACGCGCGTCACCGCGCACGAGACCGGCCACGTGCTCGGCCTGCCGGACCACTACTCGGGTCCGTGCAGCGAGCTGATGTCCGGCGGCGGCCCCGGCCCGTCCTGTCAGAACACCCGCCCCAACAGCGCCGAGAGCAGCCGGGTCAACCAGCTGTGGGCCAACGGCCTGTCGGCGTTCAAGAAGGACGACAAGGCGGTGTTCACCACGGCTCGATGAGCCTTCCGGCCTGCTGAGCAGGCCCGCCCGTCCGGCGGCCCGGTTCCCTCGCGGAGCCGGGCCGCCGCCCGTCCGCCGACCGCCCGCCGCATACTGGAACCGATGACACACCTGCCCCCCGGCCTCACCTATCCGGAGGCCGGCGCCACCGGGCGCCGCCCGCTGCCCGCCGGCTACCACCACCTGTACGAGGTGGGGTACGTCGGCCGCGGCCGGCCCGTCTTCGAAGCGGCCGCCGACGCGGTCCTCTCCTGGCGCATGCACCGCGCCGCGGGCGTCCGCGTGCCCGCCGGCACCCTCCCGGCCGCCCCCGGCGTCGTCGTGGACGTCTCCCTCGGCCTCGGCCCGCTGCGCGCCTCCGGCACGTGCGCGGTCGTCTGGGCCGTACGCGAGGAGCGCCGCGCGGGCTTCGCCTACGGCACGCTGCCGGGCCATCCCGAGTGCGGGGAGGAGTCCTTCGTCGTCACCCTCGACGGGGCGGAGGACGTGCACCTGGCCGTGACGGCGTTCAGCCGCCCGGCGCGCTGGTTCACCAGGGCCGCGGGCCCGCTGGTGCCGGCCTTCCAGCGGAGGTACGCCCGGCATTGCGCGCGGGTGCTGCGGGCGGAGGTCGCCCGGGCGGTGGTGTAGCCGGCCGGCGCATTGGTCCGTACCAAGACCGGTGCGGGTGCGGCACGAGAGCGTCCGCCGCTCACCGACCGGACGTACGGTCGTTGCAGTAGGGGGCCCTACGGGGACGTGCGGTTCGCGGGGTTGCGGTGACGGACGGCGGGGCCCGCGCGCCCTACCGCGGCCGCTTCACCACGTAGGCCGCGCCCGCACCGGCCGCGAACAGGGCGAGGAAGGAGACGGCCGTGCCGATCCAGCCGGCGCCGAGCCACTGGCCGCCGAAGTAGCCGAGGCTCACGCTGTACGCGGCCCAGGTCAGGCCGGCCAGGGCGGACCAGGGGAGGAACTCGGCCACCCGGCGGTGCATCACGCCCGCGCCGAGGCTGACCACGGACCGCCCGGCGGGGGCGAAGCGGGCGACGACCACGAGGGGGCCGCCGCCGCGCAGCAGCGCCGTGCCGAGCTTCTCCTGCGCGGCGGTCAGGCGCCGCGACCGGGCGATGGCCCGGTCGAAGCGGTCGCCGCCGCGCCAGGCGAGCCGGTAGGCGACCATGTCGCCGAGGACGGACGAGGTCGCGGCGCACAGCACCAGGGCGAGCATCTCGGGGAAGCCGGCGTGCCCGTGGGCCGCGCCGCCGACCGCATCGGCCGCGGTGCCCGCGGCGGCGGTCGCCGCCGTGATCACCAGGACCCCGCTGGGGAGCACGGGGAGGAAGACGTCCAGGAGTACGGAGATGCTGACGACCACGTACATCCATGGGGTCTCGGCCAGCGCCCCCAGCTTCTCCAGCACGTCCTGATCTCCTGGTACGGTCCCCCGCCGCGACGTCGCAGGGGAGCGGCAGGGGCGGCCTTCACAACCGCACAGCGTACGCCTGGGGCGGGTGTGACGTGTGAGCGGGGGCGGTGAAACCGGCGCAGATCACCCGCGGCGGGAGAAGAGCCGGTCCAGGGACAGCGCGCCCGGGCCGGTGAAGACGAGCAGCAGGAAGCCCCAGCAGAACATCACGGGCAGCTCGCCGCCGTTCTGGATCGGCCACAGCGCGCCGCTCTGGTGCATGTCGAAGTACGCGTACGCCATGGAGCCGGACGCGATCAGGGACGCGCTGCGGGTGCCCACGCCGAGCAGCACGAGGATGCCGCCGACGGCCTGGATGACGGCCGCGTACCAGAACGGCCAGAGGCCGGTCTCGACGGTGCCGCCGTGGGTGCCGGCCGCGCCGCCGAGCACGCCGAAGAGCGAGGCGATGCCGTGGCAGGCGAAGAGCAGGCCGATCACGACGCGGAAGGCGGAGAGCACGTACGGGCGGGCCGCGTCCAGGCGCTCGGTGAGGGCCGGGGCCGGGGCGGCACCGGAAGTCGCTGCTGCCGACGACGA
>NZ_JBPQTW010000239.1:0-10030 GCF_051386535.1 Streptomyces sp. URMC 127 | reverse complement strand
CCGCCCACGGCACCGCACACACGCCCAGCAGCCGGAAGGCGTCCGACAAGCCGTGCGCCGAGACGAACCGCGCGACCCACTCCGCCCGCTCGTCCGCCGGCAGCGCCGTCAGCAGCTTCGCCGGATCCAGCCACGAGGAGCCCTCCGCCGCGGGCGGTTCCGACGCCGGGCCGAGCAGCGCGCGGGCCCACTCCGCATCCCGCTGCCGGACCGCGGCCCGGCACCAGGCGGCGTGCAGCTCCGGCTGCCAGCCGTCGGTGACCGGCAGCGCCACGATCTCCGCCGGGCTCCGGCCGCCGAACCGCTCGCGCCAGGTGGTCAGCGGGGCCGCCTCCACGATCTGGGCCAGCCACCATGAGCGCTCGCCGCGCCCGGACGGGGGCTTCGCTGCGACGCCGTCGCGCTCCATTTCCTTGTCGCACTCGTGCGGCGCCTCCACCGTGATGTGTGGGCCCTCGCCCTCGCCGGTGCGGTCCAGCGCCACGCAGCTGCGGGCCCGCTCCGCCATCCGGGCCGCGAGCGCCGAGCCCGGCAGCGCGGACAGCAGCTCCGCCGCGGTCGCCCGGACGTTGCGGCTCCGGTCGGACAGGGCGCGCTCCAGGAACGGCTCGTCCGCGGGGGACAGGCCCTCGCGCAGCACGTCCAGGAACATCAGGCGGTCCTCCGCCCGCTCCGTCTCCCACGCCTGTGCCAGCAGCTCGCGGGCCGCCGCGGGATCGCTCCGCCGGAGGGAAGCGAGGAACGCCGTCCGCTCGGCGAACAGGCCCTCCTCCCACGTGCGGGTGTCCGTGGGTGCCGGTCCTGCGGTGGTCGGGGCCGTGGCAGGGCCCGTTCGCAGTGCGTACTTCCACTGCGGGTTGAGTCCGGCCAGCCACCGTGCGCCGGGGCCGCCGAGCACGAGTGCCTCCGGACGCAGGTCCGTACGCGCCCGGGCCGCGTCCAGCAGGGCGGGCAGCAGGGCCGGCGGTGCCTGGTAGCCGTGGCGGTTGGCGGCGGCCAGCCACTGGGGGAGCAGTTCCGTGAGGTCCGGGGCGGCGTTGCGGCGGCCGCCGCCGGTGCGGTCGGCCAGCAGCTGGGCCAGTCGGCGCCGGGCCGCGGGGGGCAGCGGCGGCCGTGCGTCCTCGGGCGCCGGCTCCGGGCGGGCCCGCGCCGGGGCCGGCCGTGCGCCGGCGCGTCTCCGTACGGTCTCTACTGCGGCTGCGTCCAGCAGGGCTGCGGCCGGGGTTTGTTCGTTTCGGGGGGCTACGGGTGGTGTGCGCCTTGCCGTGCCCAGCAGGGCTGCGGTGACGAGTTCGTTCCACGTGTGCTTCATGTGCGCTTGCCCTTTCGGTGGTCGGTGGGCCGGGGGCGTGGTCCGGCGCCCCCGGTGTTCACAGCGCCACCGGCTCCGGCGCCCACGTGGCCAAGGGGACGGCGCCCCTGTGTCCGTATTCGATGAAGACCGTGAGCGGGCGGCCGCCCGATATCGATGTCAGTTGCCACATTCCTCGGCTGGCGCCTATGACCGGGAGTGCGGATTTGCCCTCCGTATCGGTGAGTTGCCAGTCGTCGGTCTCCGAGAGCGGGGGGACCGGGATCGCGCCTTCGACGATGACCGGCCACGCCTCCAGCCACGGATCCCCGCTCAGAGCCTCGCCGTACGCGGAGAGGGCTGTTCCTATGCTGACGCCCGGCGGCGGGCCTGAGATGTCCGTGGGCGGTGCGTGGCATGTGCCGAGCGCGGCGCGCAGCGGGCGGGCGCCGGGGTAGTAGACCAGGTCGGCGTCCATGGATGTGCCTACGGGCAGGGAGAGTTCCGGCTCCCTGCCTGCCGCGCCGTACGACAGGAGCAGGGCCATCCGGCCCGTACCGCGGCCGCGGAGCCAGATGCGGCGCGTGATCAGCCGGCCGTCGTCGCTGTCCCGCTGCGCCAGGATCTGCCAGTGGTCGCGGACCGGTGGTCCGGACGCCAGCAGCGTTGCCGTGTCGGTCGTGATGCCGACTCGTGAGCGGACCGTCGCCGCCAGCGGATCCGGCAGCTTCTCCAGATTCAGCCAGCCCTGGTTGAGGGCGTGCAGCAAGGCGCACTCCTCCAGTAGTTGCCCCGGGTCGTTCAGTGAGCTCAATTCCCTTACGCGTGAGGCCAGTCCCGGTGCCTGGGCGTCTACCATGCGGGCCGTCGTTTCCTCCCACTGGTCGTGCCCGGCCGCGAGCCCGGTGCGCAGGGCGTCCATGAGCCGCTGCTCCAACTCCGTGACGCCCGCGGTGATCCGCGCGGCCCGGCGCTCCCCTCTTCGCCGGGTCGCCTCGCCCGGGCGCGCCCCCGCGCCCGGCACCGCTTCCGCCGACTGCCGTTCCCCCTGCGGATTCATGCCACGAACGGTAGGGGCACCCACTGACAATCGCTCCGACCTGCGGGTCCGGCCCGTTGTCAGTGGGGTGGTGCAGGGTGTTCCACGCATCCCGGAACCGCACACCGAGGGGGACTTGTGACCGGAACCGACGTCCTGCGACCGCATGCGGAGCACGCCTTCGCCGAGGAGCTGAAGGCCCTCGCGGCCGCCGACGACCGGCCCCGCCCCGAGCGCTGGCGGCTCTCGCCGTGGGCCGTCGCCACTTATCTGCTCGGCGGCACCCTGCCCGACGGCACCGTGATCACGCCCAAGTACGTGGGCCCGCGCCGTGTCGTCGAAGTCGCCGTCACCACGCTGGCCACCGACCGCGCCCTGCTCCTGCTCGGCGTGCCCGGCACCGCCAAGACCTGGGTCTCCGAGCACCTGGCCGCCGCCGTCAGCGGCGACTCCACCCTCCTCGTCCAGGGCACGGCCGGCACCCCGGAGGAAGCCATCCGCTACGGGTGGGACTACGCGCGGCTGCTGGCCCACGGTCCCAGTCGCGAGGCGCTCGTGCCCGGGCCCGTCATGCGCGCCATGGCCGGCGGCCGGATCGCGCGGGTCGAGGAGCTCACCCGTATCCCGGCCGACGTGCAGGACGCTCTGATCACCATTCTGTCCGAGAAGGCGCTGCCCGTCCCGGAGCTGGGCGAGGAGGTGCAGGCCGTGCGCGGCTTCAACCTGATCGCCACCGCCAACGACCGGGACCGCGGCGTCAACGACCTCTCCAGTGCCCTGCGCCGCCGGTTCAACACCGTCGTCCTGCCGCTGCCCGCCACGCCCGAGGACGAGGTCGACATCGTCTCCCGGCGCGTCGACCAGATCGGCCGCTCCCTGGACCTGCCGTCCGTGCCGGACGGCGCCGACGAGATCCGGCGCGTCGTGACCGTGTTCCGCGAGCTGCGCGACGGCGTCACGGCTGATGGCCGCACGAAGCTCAAGTCGCCGTCGGGCACGCTCTCCACGGCCGAGGCGATCTCCGTCGTCACCGGCGGTCTCGCTCTGGCCGCCCACTTCGGCGACGGCGTGCTGCGCGCGGGCGACGTCGCCGCCGGGATCCTCGGCGCCGTCGTCCGTGACCCGGCCGCGGACCGGCTTATCTGGCAGGAGTACCTGGAGACCGTCGTCCGCGAGCGCGACGGCTGGAAGGACTTCTACCGCGCCTGCCGCGAGGTGTCCGCGTGAGCGGCCCCGTCCTGCTGGGCATCCGCCACCACGGCCCCGGCTCCGCACGGGCCGTGCGGGCCGCCCTGGAGCGGAGCCGGCCCGCGGCCCTGCTCATCGAGGGGCCGCCCGAGGCCGACACGGTCGTCCACCTCGCGGACGAGGAGGGCATGCGGCCGCCCGTCGCCCTGCTCGCCCACGCGGCGGACGACCCGGGCCGCGCCGCGTTCTGGCCGCTCGCCGAGTTCTCCCCGGAGTGGGTCGCGATCCGCTGGGCCCTCGCCCACGGCGTGCCCGTACGGTTCATCGACCTGCCGGCCGCGCACACCCTCGCGCTGGGCGGGGAGGACGACGCCCCCGACGGCGCGCCCTCCGACCCCCTGGCCGTGCTCGCCGCAGCCGCCGGCCACGACGATCCCGAGCTGTGGTGGGAGGACGCCGTCGAGCACCGCCGCGGCGTGGACGACCCTCTCGCTTCCTTCGCCGCGGTCGCCGACGCCATGGCCGAGCTCCGGTCCGCGTTCGGCGACGGATCCGACCGGGACCGCCTCCGCGAGGCCCACATGCGGCTCAGGATCCGCGACGCCCGGCGGCAGTTCGGCGACGGCATCGCCGTCGTCTGCGGTGCCTGGCACGTGCCTGCCCTCGCGGTGAAGCGGACCGTCACCGCCGACCGGCAGGCCCTCAAGGGCCTGCCCAAGGTCAAGGCCGAGCTCAGCTGGGTCCCCTGGACCCACCGGCGGCTCTCCCGCCGCAGCGGCTACGGCGCCGGCATCGACGCCCCCGGCTGGTACCGCCACCTCTTCCACGCCCCCGACCGCCCGGTCGAGCGCTGGCTGACCGAGGTCGCCCGGCTGCTCCGGGACGAGGACTTCCCCGTCTCCTCCGCCCACGTCATCGAGGCCGTCCGGCTCGCCGGCACCCTCGCCGCCCTGCGCGGCCGCCCGCTCGCCGGGCTCACCGAGACCACCGACGCCGTCAGGGCCGTGATGTGCGACGGCTCCGACGTGCCGCTCGCCCTCGTGCGGGACCGGCTCGTCGTGGGGAACGTCCTCGGCGAGGTTCCCGACACGGCCCCCGCCACGCCCCTCCAGCGCGACCTCGCCCGCCTCCAGCGCAGCCTGCGCCTCAAACCCGAAGCCGACGCCCGCGACTGGGACTTCGACTTGCGCAAGGACACCGACGCCGCGCGCAGCCGCCTGCTCCACCGGCTGCGCCTCCTCGGCGTCGGCTGGGGCGAGCCCGTCCTCTCCCGCGCAGGGACCGGCACGTTCCGCGAGTCCTGGCGGCTGACCTGGGAGCCCGGACTGGCCGTGCGGGTCGCCGAAGCCTCCGCCTGGGGCACGACCGTGCCCGGCGCGGCCACCGCCAGGGCCGAAGCCCTGGCCGCCGGCAGCGCGGCGCTCGCCGACGTCACGGCCCTCGCCGAGCACTGCCTGCTCGCCGGCCTGCCCGGCGCCCTGCCCACCGTGATGCGCGCCCTCGCCGACCGCGCCGCGCTCGACACGGACGTCGCCCACCTCGCCGAGGCCCTCCCGGCCCTCGTCCGCTCCGTGCGCTACGGCGACGTCCGCCGCACGGACACCGCCGCCCTGAGGGAAGTGGCCGAGGGCATTGCCGAGCGCGTCTTCGTGGGCCTTCCGGCGGCGTGCGCGGGCCTCGGCGCCGACGCCGCGGCGGCCATGCGGGGCCTGGTGGACCAGGTCCACCAGGCGGTGGGCCTGCTCGACCCGGAGCCGGTGCCCGGCACCGGCCTCCGGCACCGCTGGGCCGCCGTCCTCGGAGCGCTCGCCGGGCGGGACGGGCTGCCCGGCGGGATCCGGGGGCGGGCCGCGCGGCTGCTGCTCGACGGCGGGCTGCTGCCCGGCGAGCGGGCCGCCCGGCTCATGGGGCTCGCCCTCTCCGCCGGCACCGCCCCGGCCGAGGCCGCCGCCTGGATCGAGGGCTTCCTCGGCAGCGGCGGATCCGGCGGCGCGCTCCTCGTCCACGACGAGCGCCTGCTCGCCCTCGTGGACGACTGGCTCACCGCCGTCCCGGCCGGGGCCTTCACCGGCGTGCTGCCGCTGCTGCGCCGCACCTTCTCCGCGTTCGACCCCGGCACGCGCCGCGCCCTCGGCGAGCAGATCCGCCGCGGCGGGCCGGGAGCAGCGGAGACGGCCGAGCACGGGGCCGGGACACGTCTCGACGAGGAACGCGCGGCGGCGGTGCTGCCGGCCATGCACCTGCTGCTCGGCATCCCGCACCCGGGCACGGCACACACAGGGGGAGACCGACGATGACCACGGACACAGCCACCGACCCGGCCGACGAGCGCCTGCGCCGCTGGCGGCTCGTCCTCGGCCCGGACACCGCGGCGGGCGCCACCGGCGGGATCGCCGCCCTCGGCAGCGCCGACGGCGCGATGGACCGCGCCCTGGACGCGCTCTACGGCGGTGACGACACCCTGGGCTCCGGGCCCCGCGCGGCCGGCCTCGGCGCCTCCGCGCCCTGCGTCGCCCGCTGGCTGGGGGACATCCGCACGTATTTCCCGGCGTCCGTCGTTCAGGTGATGCAGCGCGACGCCGTCGACCGGCTCGGCCTCGCCTCGCTGCTCCTGGAGCCGGAGATGCTGGAGGCCGCCGAGCCCGACGTCCACCTCGCCGGCACGCTCCTCTCCCTCCACCAGGCGATGCCGGAGACCACGCGGACCACCGCCCGGGCCGTGGTCCGCAGGGTCGTGGCGGACCTGGAGAAGCGCCTGGCCGCGCGCACCCGCGCCACCCTCACCGGCGCCCTCGACCGCTCGGCCCGCACCGGCCGGCCCCGCCACCGCGACATCGACTGGGACCGCACCATCCGGGCGAACCTGAAGAACTACCTGCCGGAGTACCGGACCGTCGTCCCCGAGCGGCTCATCGGCTACGGGCGGGCTTCGCAGGCGGTGAAGAAGGAGGTGATCCTGTGCATCGACCAGTCCGGCTCCATGGCCGCCTCCGTCGTCTACGCCTCCGTCTTCGGCGCCGTCCTGGCCTCCCTGCGCGCGCTGGAGACCCGGCTCGTCGTCTTCGACACCTCCGTCGCCGACCTCACCGGCCAGCTGTCCGACCCGGTCGACGTGCTCTTCGGCACCCGGCTCGGCGGCGGCACCGACATCAACCGCGCGCTCGCCTACTGCCAGTCCCGCATCACCCGCCCGGCGGAAACCGTCGTGGTCCTCATCAGTGATCTCTACGAGGGCGGGATCCGGGACGGGATGCTCGAACGGGTGGCGGCCATGAAGGCGGCCGGCGTGCAGTTCGTCGTGCTGCTCGCGCTCTCCGACGAGGGCGCCCCGGCGTACGACCGCGAGCACGCGGCGGCCTTGGCCGCCCTCGGCGCGCCCGCCTTTGCCTGCACCCCGGACCTCTTCCCGGAGGTGATGGCCGCGGCCCTGGAGAAGCGTCCGCTGCCCGTGCCCGACGGGGCCGCCCGGCCCCCGGGCGCGCCCGCCCCGTAGGCCGGATGCGTACGGATTCCGTCGCGATCTGTGAGCGTAATCACGGCCGTAGTGTGACCTGTGATTTAGGGCCGCCCCGCCAGCGGGGATAACCTGCGAGACGGACATGCCGCGTCAACGGTGAACGTGTGCCGCCCTCGCCCGTGCTACCCCGGGGCGCAACCCCCGGACCCTGCGGAGATCGCGCTCTCACGCCGCCCTGCGGCACGCCCGCGCAGACAACGAACCGCGATATCCATGGAAAAGGGACGGACGCGCGTGGACCTGTTCGAGTACCAGGCGAGGGACCTCTTCGCCAAGCACGGTGTACCGGTGCTGGCCGGTGAAGTCATTGACACGCCTGAGGCGGCCCGCGAGGCGACCGAGCGGCTGGGCGGCAAGTCGGTCGTCAAGGCCCAGGTCAAGGTCGGTGGCCGTGGCAAGGCCGGTGGCGTGAAGCTCGCCGCCACCCCGGACGAGGCCGTCGCCCGCGCGACGGACATCCTCGGCATGGACATCAAGGGCCACACGGTCCACAAGGTCATGATCGCCGAGACCGCTCCGGAGATCCTCGAGGAGTACTACGTCTCGTACCTCCTCGACCGGACCAACCGCACCTTCCTCGCCATGGCGTCCGTCGCCGGCGGCATGGACATCGAGGAGGTCGCCGCGACGACCCCCGAGAAGCTCGCGAAGGTCCCGGTCGACGCCAACGAGGGCGTCACCATCGAGAAGGCCCGCGAGATCGTCGCCCAGGCGAAGTTCCCGGCCGAGGTCGCCGAGAAGGTCGCCGAGGTCATGGTGACCCTGTGGAAGACCTTCGTCGCCGAGGACGCCCTCCTCGTCGAGGTCAACCCGCTGGCCAAGGTCGCGAGCGGCGACGTCATCGCCCTCGACGGCAAGGTCTCCCTGGACGCCAACGCCGAGTTCCGCCAGCCGGAGCACGAGGCCCTCGAGGACAAGGCCGCGGCCAACCCCCTCGAGGCGGCCGCCAAGGCCAAGGGCCTGAACTACGTCAAGCTCGACGGCCAGGTCGGCATCATCGGCAACGGCGCGGGCCTCGTCATGAGCACCCTCGACGTCGTCGCCTACGCCGGTGAGAACCACGGCGGCGTCAAGCCCGCCAACTTCCTCGACATCGGTGGCGGCGCCTCCGCCGAGGTCATGGCCAACGGTCTTGAGATCATCCTCGGCGACCCGGACGTCAAGTCCGTCTTCGTCAACGTCTTCGGTGGCATCACCGCGTGCGACGAGGTCGCCAAGGGCATCGTCCAGGCCCTGGAGCTCCTCAAGAGCAAGGGCGAGGACGTCACCAAGCCGCTGGTCGTGCGCCTCGACGGCAACAACGCGGAGCTGGGTCGCAAGATCCTGTCCGACGCCAACCACCCGCTGGTCCAGCGCGTGGACACCATGGACGGCGCGGCCGACAAGGCCGCCGAGCTGGCTGCGGCTAAGTAAGGGACGAGGACTCCACAACCATGGCTATCTTCCTCACCAAGGACAGCAAGGTCATCGTCCAGGGGATGACCGGTGCCACGGGCATGAAGCACACCAAGCTCATGCTGGCCGACGGCACCAACATCGTCGGTGGCGTGAACCCGCGCAAGGCCGGCACCGAGGTCGACTTCGACGGCACCTCCGTGCCCGTCTTCGGCTCCGTCGCCGAGGCGATGGAGAAGACCGGTGCCGATGTCACCGTCGTCTTCGTCCCGCCGGCGTTCGCCAAGGCCGCCGTCATCGAGGCGATCGACGCCGAGATCCCGCTGGCCGTCGTGATCACCGAGGGCATCGCCGTCCACGACTCCGCCGCCTTCTGGGCGTACGCGGGTGCGAAGGGCAACAAGACCCGCATCATCGGCCCGAACTGCCCCGGTCTCATCACCCCGGGCCAGTCCAACGCCGGCATCATCCCGGGCGACATCACCAAGCCCGGCCGCATCGGTCTCGTGTCCAAGTCCGGCACGCTGACCTACCAGATGATGTACGAGCTCCGTGACATCGGCTTCTCCTCCGCCGTCGGCATCGGTGGCGACCCGGTCATCGGCACCACGCACATCGACGCGCTCGCCGCGTTCGAGGCCGACCCGGAGACCGAGCTGATCGTGATGATCGGCGAGATCGGCGGCGACGCCGAGGAGCGTGCCGCGGACTTCATCAAGGCCAACGTCACCAAGCCGGTCGTCGGCTACGTGGCGGGCTTCACCGCGCCCGAGGGCAAGACCATGGGCCACGCCGGCGCCATCGTCTCCGGTTCGTCCGGCACCGCCCAGGCGAAGAAGGAGGCCCTGGAGGCCGCCGGTGTGAAGGTCGGCAAGACCCCGTCCGAGACGGCCCGCCTCGCGCGCGCCGCGCTGGGCGCCTGAGCCTGACGGTTCCGCAAGCACGGGCCCGCACCCCGCGAGGGGTGCGGGCCCGTGCCCGTTTCCGGGAAATCCCGCGCCGGCTTCCCGGGAAACCGGCGCTCGTTTCCCAGGAATCCCGCGCCCGTTTCCCGGGAAATAGGGTTATCCGCGTATTAAAAGCGACACGACGGTCATTTACCCGCTACCCGAACGAAAGGCGTGTTCTTGGCAGCATGACCATGTGACCCAAGATGCCGAGCACAGCCCGCCGTTGCCCGCGCCCGGCCCGCCCGCCGCGCCGCCGCCCGCGGGCACGGTGTTCGTCGGCGGGGCGATCGCCGCCGGCCTGGGGCTCGGCGCGCTGGCCGTGGTCGTCCTGCTGCTGTGGATCACCTCGCCGTACCCGGACGGCGGCGCGGGCGAGGCCCTGCGCACCGCCGCCGC
This sequence comes from Streptomyces sp. URMC 127, assembly GCF_051386535.1. NCBI lineage: Bacteria > Bacillati > Actinomycetota > Actinomycetes > Kitasatosporales > Streptomycetaceae > Streptomyces > Streptomyces sp. URMC 127. Next base: position 254 of record NZ_JBPQTW010000239.1, on the reverse strand, counting down.
CCTGTGGCTGCTCGCGCACGGCGCCGACCTCGTCCGCACGGACACCCTCACCGGGGCGCCCGCCCCGATCGGCCTCACGCCGATGCTGCTGACCGCCCTGCCCTGCTGGCTGCTCTACCGCGCCGCGCGGCACGCCCTGGACCCGCCGGACGAGGCGGACGAAGACGAGGCGGGGCACGAAGCGGACCTCACCCCGTACCCGGACGTCATGCTCCTCGCCGAGGAGGAGCCGGCCGCCGCCCCCGGGCCCGCCC
>NZ_JBPQTW010000238.1:0-10035 GCF_051386535.1 Streptomyces sp. URMC 127 | reverse complement strand
GCGAAGCGGAGCGCCCCGGCGGCGGGGGCGGCCGCCCCCCGCTCGGTGGATCAGAGGAGCTGCTTGCCGCCCAGGACGTCCTTCGGCCCGGTGTTCTTCACGCCGGTGACCTTGCGGAAGCTGCCGGCCTTGGCGAGGGTGGGACGCTCGTACGTCATGACCGTTCTCCTTCTTCGACTTCTCGACGAGGATGATGGTGCGTACTACGACAGGCGCCTGCTTGCAGATCCGTTGAATCCCGTACCGGATATCCGGGCGGTGGATCCGCGGCACCCACCGTAAGTACGACTAGCGCATCATCACAACGCCGAAGGCATGGCTATGGGGTTGCGCCGGGGGCGCGCCGCTCGCCTTCGCCACCGGCGCACAACCCCTCACGCCACCTGCGAAAACGGAAAAATCCGTGAGGAGAATCGTTAATCTGCCGACAGGTCACGTCTCCCGCGCCGGTTCCGCCCCGTGCCACACCGTCGTCACGTTGCAGAATTCCTTGATGCCGTGGCCCGAGAGCTCGCGTCCGTAACCCGAACGCTTGACGCCGCCGAACGGCAATGCGGGGTGCGAGGCCGTCATGCCGTTGAAGAAGACTCCACCGGCCTCGATGTCCCGCGCGAAACGTTCCTGTTCCCCCGTGTCCGTTGTCCACACGTTCGAACTCAGCCCGAAGGGCGTGTCGTTGGCCAGCTCGACGGCCTCGTCGACACCGCCGACGCGGTAGACGGTCGCCACCGGGCCGAACGCCTCCTCGCGGTGGATGCGCATGTCGGGGGTGATGCCGGTGAGGACCGTGGGCTCGTAGAACCAGCCCTGCGGCAGGTCCTTCGGCCGCTGTCCGCCGCACAGGGCGATCGCGCCCCGCCGCACGGCGTCGTCCACGAGCTCTTCGAGGTCGGCCCGGCCCTGTTCGCTGGCCAGAGGGCCGACGTCGGTGGTGTCGGCCATGGGGTCGCCGACGGTGAGCCCGGCCATACGGGCGGTGAAGCGCTCGACGAAGGCGTCGTGGACGTCCTCGTGGACGATGAAGCGCTTGGCGGCGATGCAGGACTGGCCGTTGTTCTGGACGCGGGCGGTGACCGCGGTGCGCACCGCGCGGTCGAGGTCGGCCGACGGCATCACCACGAACGGGTCGCTGCCGCCCAGTTCGAGGACGGTCTTCTTCACCTCGTCGCCGGCGATCGCGGCGACCGACCGGCCGGCGGGCTCGCTGCCGGTGAGGGTCGCCGCGGCGACCCTGGGGTCGCGGAGGATCCCCTCGACGGCCCGCGAGCCGATGAGCAGGGTCTGGAAGCAGCCGTCGGGGAAGCCGGCGCGGCGGAAGAGGTCACCGAGGTAGAGCGCGGTCTGCGGCACGTTCGAGGCGTGCTTGAGCAGCCCGACGTTGCCCGCCATCAGGGCGGGCGCGGCGAAGCGGACGACCTGCCACAGGGGGAAGTTCCACGGCATGACGGCCAGGATCACGCCCAGCGGCCGGTAGCGGACGCGGGCGAGCGCGGCGCCGGAGTCGGCGACCTCGGCCTGCGGCGGGTGCTCGTCGGCCAGCAGCCCGGCGGCGTGCGCGGCGTACCAGCGCATGGCCTTGACGCACTTGGCCGCCTCGGCGCGGGCGGCGGCGAGCGGCTTGCCCATCTCGGTGGTCATGGTGCGCGCGATGTCGTCCCGGTCCTCCTCCAGGAGGTCCGCGGCCCGGTTCAGCAGGCGGGCCCGCTCGGACAGGTCCGTGGTGCGGTAGTGCCGGAACGCCGCCGCCGCGGCGGCCAGGCGCTGCTCGATCTCCTCGGCTCCCTGTTCCTCGAACGTCCTGAGCGTCTCGCCGTTCGCGGGGTTCACCGTTGCGATGGGCATGCAGTGCCCTCCTCGTGCTCGATGCCTCGGCCTGTGTGCGCCTCTCGGGGACCGGCCCCGTCCGTCCTGTACCACGCCGCGCACGGGTCAACCCGGCGGCGGGAGCCTTTGACCCGTCCGGTGCGGAACCGCTCAGTGGTACGGGCACGCGGCGGGCGGGGCTCAGCCCGTACGGCGGTCCGCGGCGTCGTCCGCGGCGCGCGGCTGGCCGGGCAGCATCCGCAGCGCGTCCTGCGCCGCGCCGCCCGCGGCCCCGGCCTCCGCGGTAAGGCCCGTATCCGCCGCCGCAACCGCCGCCGGATACGGGCACGGCAGCGCGCGCGAGCGGTACAGCCAGGCCACCGCGCCCCCCGAGGCCAGGCCGAAGAACAGGCACGCCACCCACGGCAGCCAGGCCCGCCCGGTGTGCTCGCCGATGTCCATCACCCAGCCGATCACGGCGTTCCCGCCGGCCGCCGTCGCCCCCGACAGCACGTAGAACAAGCCGAAGTACGTACCGGTCAGCCGCTCGCTGCCGAAGCGCGGGATCAGCCCCAGGACCGGCGGATAGGCGACCATGCCGCCGAAGTACAGCAGCAGCGAGGCGGAGATCATGACCAGCAGCCGCGGCACCACGTCCCCGGCGCCCTTCGGCGGCGACGCGTCGCACACGAGCAGCGGCGGCACGAAGCCCAGCCCTATGACGGCGATGCCCGCGCCCACCCAGCGCATGCCGCCCCCGCGCCGCTCCAGGCTCCGGGTGATCCGGAACTGGAAGAGCAGGTTGGCGACGGCTCCGGCGCTCAGCAGCAGGGCCTCGGCCCCGCTCCAGCCCGACACCTGCTGTGCGCCGTCGGGCAGCAGCATGTACAGCTGGTTCTCCATGATGAACATGCCGGTGGTGGCGAACGCGAAGCACAGGAAGCGGCGGTTGCCGAGCACCTCCCGCAGCTCCCGGCCGATGGGGTCGCGGCCGGCGGAGACCTCGCGCGCCGGGAGCACGAAGGCCTGGGCGACGGTCAGCGCGGCGAAGAGCCCGGCCGCGGTGAGGGCGCAGATCCGGAAGTCGGTCAGGTAGAGCACGCTGCCGGCTAGCAGCCCGACGAGCGAGCCGATCGTGGCGAAGACGTTGAGCAGGGCGAACGCCTCGGCCTTGTGCTCGCCCGACTCGTGGGAGACGTAGGAGCGCACGGCCGGGTAGAAGAGCGCGGCGGCGAGTCCGCTGATTCCGGAGGCGGCGAGCAGCAGGGGCAGCGAGTTGCCGAACGAGAAGAGCGTGAAGCCCACGGTCCGCAGGGCGCATCCGGCGATGATGACGACACGCGGCCCGAGCCGGTCGGCCGCCGTGCCGCCGATGATGTACATGCCCTGCTGACTGAGGTTGCGCACTCCGAGGACCAGCCCGACGACGGCCGCGGACATTCCCAGATCATGCCCGATATAGGTTGCCAGAAAGGGAATCAGCAGATAGAAACCGGCATCGATGCCGCACTGATTGATGAATAGCAATCGCAATGCGAGAGGGCACTCGCGGACCGCCCGAAGAGTTCTCATGCGCGTCCCTGCAGTCAGCCCGAGCGAGGGGACGTCTCGACCCCCGGCCCCGCTCAGGGGCCGGGGTGTCCCGGCGAACGGATCGACTCTGCCCGGCAGCCACCGGCCGCGCCCGGAAGGGTACTCAGCGGATACGTTAGCAAAGCCGACCTCTTATCAACAGGGTGAGATTCCGGACATCGGCGGCTCCTGGAGTAAACCGGTGGAAGGGAATTGCGCCCGGTTCTTCCTTCGAGAGCTGGAACTCTCGTGCCCCGTTATTCCGTTCACGCGGCGGATACACCGCGCGGGGCGTCCGGCGGCGCGGCCGGGCGGCCCACGCGGCACCGCCGGGCACACCGGCGTTCCCCCGGAAGGGTGAAAACCGCGACTGAATTCCCGTCACCAGAACACGGTTTCTCCGCCGAATCCATTCTTCAGACCGCGGACCGCCCGAAGATGCCGAAAGGCCCGCGGCGTGCGGGGGACTTCGCGACGATGGCCGTATGAACGACCGGAACTTCTTGGAGCGCACCAAGCAGTTCGCGCTCTACCTGGCCGAGCTGCAGACATCCCTCGACCCGGAGTCCTACGCACTGCTGCTGCGCATCCTGAAGGGCTTCAACGAGGCGATCGTGCACCGGGAGAACGGGGTCGACATTCCCTTCTCCCCACGCGAAAAGGAGTTGTTCACACCTGAGTTCGGCCGCATCCTCACCAGACTCGCCGGCCTGCTCGGACCGAACGGCATGCACGTCGTCGTCGGCACCCACGGCACGCCCCCGCCGGCCACCGAGCACGACCGGAGCGAGGTCGACGCCATCGCGCGGGCCAGCGGCATGAACCCGTGACGGGCCCGCTCATCGTCTACAGTCGCGACGTTTCCCCGTAGTCCTTCAGGGAGGCCACCCGTGCCCGCTCAGTCCGCCGCCGCCCTGGCGGTCAACCTGCTCGACGCCTCCTCGCTGCTGTCCGCCTTCGGCGCGCTCGGCATCGCCGTGGTGATGTTCGCCGAGACCGGCCTGCTGATCGGCTTCTTCCTGCCCGGGGACTCCCTGCTCTTCACCGCAGGCCTGCTGGCCCGCAGCGGAGCCCACTCCGGACCGCACCTGGACCTCGCCCAGGTCCTGGCCGCCTCCGTGGCCGGCGCCCTGGCCGGGGCCCAGGTGGGCTACCTCCTCGGGCGGCGCGGCGGCCGGGCGCTCCTCACCCGCTCCCGCAGCCGCAAGCTGCACGAGGGCGCCGAGCGCGCCGAGGAGCTCCTCGGCCGCTACGGCCACGCCCGCGCCATCGTGCTGGCCCGCTTCGTGCCGGTGGTGCGCACCGTCCTCAACCCGCTCGCCGGGGCCCTGGGCGTCGCCCCGCGCACCTTCGCGCTGTGGCAGGTGGCCGGCGGCCTGCTGTGGACGGTGGGTCTGGTCCTCGCGGGGTACGGGCTCGGCTCGGCAGTGCCGAACGTGGACCGCTATCTGCTGCCGCTCGTGGGCGCCGTCGTCGCCCTGTCCCTGCTGCCCGTCGCCCTCGAAGTGCTGCGCAACCGCGGGCGCCGCGCCGCCGTCACGCCGGAGAGCCGCCTCGGGGAGACCCGCCCGGCGGAGACCCTTCCGGCGGAGACGCTTCCGGCGGAGGGCCCTGCTGCTCCGGCGCCCGGCGCCGGGCAAGAGCCGTGAAGGCCCGCGCCGCCGCGCTGCGGTAGCCGGCCTCGCGGTAGAGCAGCGTGACGGTGCGCGCGGGCAGCGGCGGGTCCACCGCCACGGGGTGCAGCCGGGCGGGCCCCCGGGTGATGGCGTCGGGCAGCACGGTGGCGAGCGTGCTCCGGCCGACGATCTCGGTGAGCGCGTTGATGGAATTGGCCTCGACGGCGATGCGCGGCGTGACGCCGTGCCCGGCGAGGTAGGCGTCGATGTGACGGCGCGTCGCGAAGTCGCCGCTGAGCAGGGCGAGCGGGTGGCCGGCCAGCTCGCCCGCCGGCAGCGGCGTGTTGCGGCCCGCGCACGGGTGGCCGGGCCCGACGACGAGGCCGAGCGTCTCGGTGAACAGGTCCGTGCCGGCGACGCCCGGCAGGTGCGCACCGCTGAAGGCGATGCCCAGGTCCAGCTCGTCGGCCAGGAGGGCCGATTCGATGCGGTCCTGCGGCAGCTCGCGGAGGTCGAGGGCGATCCCCGCGTGCCGGGCGTGGAACTCCGCCACGAGCGGCCCGACCAGATAGGCGGTGAACGTCGGCGTCACGGCCAGCCGCAGGGTTCCGCGGGAGAGGTCCTGCACGTCCAGCACGGCGCGCTCCCCCGCCGCCAGGTCCTGCAGGGCGCGCCGGGCGTAGCGCGTGTACACCTCGCCCGCGTCCGTGAGGCGCACCGTGCGCCCGGAGCGGTCGAGCAGCTGGACCCGCAGGGACCGCTCCAGCTGCTTGATCTGCTGCGACAGCGTCGGCTGCGAGATGTGCAGGGCCTCCGCGGCGCGGGTGAAGTTCGCGTGCTCGGCGACGGCGAGCAGATAGCGGAGGTGGCGCAGTTCCATGCGCGCCACTATAGGCAGCCATAGACGGTGTCGATGGCTGCCCGGGGAGGCACCGGCAGCTGCCTATGCAGGGGGTGTGCCGGGGCTCAGCTCTGGCTGATGCCCTCGAACCACGTGGCGCCGCCCTCCACGGCGTGCTTGATGCGCCGGACCGCGAAGTCCTGCAGGGGCGGCAGGGCGTCCGGCTCGAACCAGCCGACTTCCAGGGACTCGTCGTCGTTGACGCGCGCCTCGCCGCCCACGGCCCGGCACAGGAAGCAGGTGTCCATGTACTGGCAGGTGTCGCCGTTGGGGTACGTGACGGGGGCGAGCGCCTCGACCACCAGGACGCGCTCGGCCACGCAGTGGACCGCGGTCTCCTCGTACACCTCGCGGACGATCGCGGACGCGGGCTGCTCACCGGGATCGGGGATGCCGCCGATGATCGCCCACTCGCCGCTGTCGGAGCGGCGGCCGAGCAGCACGCGGCCCTCGGCGTCCAGGACGACGGCGCTCACACCGGGGATCCACAGCAGCTGGTGGCCCGCGATCGCGCGGAGCTCTCGGATGAAATCGGGGGTCGGCATGGGGGGAGCCTAGTGCTCCGGGAGGACCCGGTGTTCACCCGTGCGGCGGCAGGTGTGCGCGGCTGTGCGGCGAAACGACCGGGAAAAGCGCAGGTCAGGCCGGTGCCTTGCGGCCCGGCGCGAGCAGCAGCGCCCGGCGGATCACCCGTACGGCGGATTCCGCGTCGTCGACGGTGACCGTGAACGAGCGGCCGTCGCCGAGGCGGAGGACGAAGCCCTCGCCGCGGCGCACGACGACGGCGGTGCCCTTCTCGGGCCGCCACCGGTAGCCCCAGCCGCCCCACTGGCGCGGCGTGACGCGCGGGGCGAAGTCCGCGTCGACGACGTGGGACAGCGGGATGCGGGTGCGCGGCACGCCGATGTGGCCGCACCGCACCTCCAGCGCCTCCATGTCGACCCGTACGGCCACGTGGACGAACGCGAGGGTGCCGTAGAGCATCAGCAGCCCGGCCGCGACGCAGCCGACGACCGCCATGACGAGAGGGGCCAGACCTGAGGTCCATGCGCTGTCCACGGCCAGTTCGACGCCGAGTGCCAGGCAGGCGGCGCCGGCCGCGGCAAGCAGCCACTGGACGCGGTTGGTCGCGCGACCGGTCCAGACGGCGAGGTCCGCGGCGCCGTCGGCCGGGGAAGGGGGTCCGGCCGCGCCCGGGTGCTCGTCGCCTTCATGGCCCTGCGGGCCCGTGGAATGGTCCCTCATACCAGGCAGCCTACTCACCTTCCGCCACCACGGCAGGGGTGATGCACGGACCGCACCGGAACGAGTGGCCGGAACGGCGCGGCCGCCGCCTCAGGGACGGACGGCGGCGCTCTCCAGGAGGGAGCGGCCCTCGGGGTAGGTCAGGGAGGGCGGGTCGATGCTGCCCTCACGCCCGCTGAGCAGCACCGTCAGGCGCCCGGACGGCGTCGCGCCGGGGTCGGGCTCCGCACCGATGCGGCGCAGCGTCTGCGCGGCGACGGCGTCAGCCGAGCCGTACAGCGCGAGACGCCCCACCGCCGGCGACAGCAGGGGCTGGACGGCGGCCCGGATACGCTCCGCGACGAGCTCGTAGTGGGTGCAGCCCAGGACGACGCTCCGCACGTTGCGGGGCGTCAGGGCGGCCGCGGCGGCGACCGCCGCGTCCACGGCCGCGGAGTCGGCGTACTGGACGGCGTCCGCGAGACCGGGGCAGGGCACCTCGGTGACCTCGACGCCGGCCGCGAAGTCCCGGATCAGGCCGCGCTGGTACGGGCTGCCGGTGGTGCCCGGGGTCGCCCAGATGGCGACGGGGCCGCCGGCGGCCGCGGCGGGCTTGATCGCGGGCACGGTGCCGATCACCGGGATCGCCGGCTCCAGCTCCGCCCTTATCGCCGCGAGCGCGTGCACGGACGCCGTGTTGCAGGCGACGATCAGCGCGTCGGGGGCGAGGGCGGCCGCGGACCGGGCGCACCGCAGGGCGTGCGCGATGATGTCCTCGGGCGTACGGGGCCCCCACGGCATGCCGTCGGGGTCGGAGGAGAGGACCAGATCGGCGTCGGGCCGCATCCGGTGCACGGCGGCGGCCGCCGCGAGCAGGCCGTTGCCGGAGTCCATGAGCGCGATCTTCACCCGGTCACTCTAATGGATGGGGGAAAACGGCGGCCCCGACGGGCGGGCGCGTTCGCTGCGGTTCCTGCGAAGAGCCCCGGCCGCTTCCTGCGAGAGCCCCGGCCGGTTCCCGCGAAGAGCCCCGGCCGGACGGCCCTCGTGAGGCAGACTGCAGCGGGTGAGCGCGCTGACTTGGATCACTGTGGTTTCCCTGGCCGCGTGGCTGTGGCTGCTGCTGGGCCAGGGCTTCTTCTGGCGTACGGACATGCGGCTGCCCGAGCGCAGGCCGCCCGCGGTCTGGCCGGCGGTGGCGATCGTCGTCCCCGCCCGCGACGAGGCGGAGGTGCTGCCCACGAGCCTGCCCTCCCTGCTCGCGCAGGACTACCCGGGGCGGGCGGAGGTCTTCCTCGTGGACGACGGCAGCTCCGACGGCACCGGCGAGCTGGCCCGGTCCCTTGCGGCCGAGCACGGCGGACTGCCGCTGACCGTCTCTTCCCCGGGCGAGCCCGGGCCGGGCTGGACGGGGAAGCTGTGGGCCGTGCGGCACGGCATGGCACTCGCCCGGTCCCGTACCGACGCCACGTACCTGCTGCTCACCGACGCCGACATCGCCCACGCGCCGGACAGCCTGCGCGAGCTCGTCGCGGCGGCCGGGACGGGCGGCCTGGACCTCGTGTCGCAGATGGCCCGGCTGCGCGTTGCGACCATGTGGGAGCGGCTGATCGTCCCCGCCTTCGTCTATTTCTTCGCCCAGCTCTACCCGTTCCGGTGGATCAACCGGCCGGGCGCGCGGACCACGGCCGCCGCGGGCGGCTGCGTGCTGCTGCGCAGCGACGCCGCCGAGCGGGCGGGCCTGCCCGACAGCATCCGGCAGGCCGTGATCGACGACGTGACGCTCGCCCGGGCCGTACGGCGCACCGGCGGCCGGATCTGGCTGGGCCTCGCGGACCGGGTGGACAGCGTCCGGCCCTACCCGGGTCTCGGCCCGCTGTGGCGGATGGTCTCGCGCAGCGCGTACGCCCAGCTCCGGCACAACCCGCTGCTGCTGGCCGGCACGGTGGCCGGGCTGGCGGTGGTCTACCTGGCGCCGCCGGCCGGCGTGCTGGCGGGCGCTCTGACCGGCTGGACCGACCCGCTGGCCGCCGGGGGCGCCGCGTGGGCGGTGATGGCCGGGACGTACCTGCCGATGCTGCGCTACTACCGGCAGCCGCTCCTGCTCGCGCCGCTGCTGCCGTTCACGGCCCTGCTCTACCTGCTGATGACCGTGGACTCGGCCGTCCAGCACTACCGGGGCCGGGGCGCGGCCTGGAAGGGGCGGACGTACGCCCGCCCCGAGGCCGCGCCCTGAGCGGCCCGGCCGGTCACTTGCGGCCCGGCGTCCAGTTCATGCCCCAGCCGTAGGCGCGGTCGAGGGTGCGCTGCGGGCTGACGCCGCGGTCGGGCACCAGGTAGCGGGCCTCGCGCTGGACGACGAGGTCGCCGCCGTTGTTGGTGATCAGGGCCAGCGCGCAGACGTTGGAGAGCACGGTGCACTCGTCGAGCGAGAAGTCGACGGGCGCGCCGTGCTGCGGCTGCAGCGTGACCGTGGCGTGCAGGCCGGCGAAGCTCCGGGCGCCCTCGTAGATCGTCACGAAGACGAGGATGCGCCGGAAGTCGTTGATGTGGTCCAGGTTGACCGTGAGGTTCTCGCCGGAGGCCACCGCGCCGGTGCGGTCGTCGCCGTCGAGGTGGATGAACGGCGGCCGGTGCAGGGAGCCGAAGGAGTTGCCCAGCGCCTGCACGACGCCCTTGGAGCCGTCGCGCAGCTCGAAGAGGCAGCCGAGGTCGAGGTCCAGGTCGGCGTGCATGGCCATGGCCTTGCCGAACTTGTGACCCCAGCCCTTGAACGACTTGCGCACCTCCCAGTTGAGGTTGACGCGCAGCGCTCCGGACGTGCCGCCCTGCTTGGTGAGGGAGACGGTGGGCGCCTCCTTGGTGAGCGTGACCTTCGTCAGGCGCACGGGCTGCGGCGCAGGGGGCGCGGCGGGCGGG
>NZ_JBPQTW010000237.1:0-10107 GCF_051386535.1 Streptomyces sp. URMC 127 | reverse complement strand
CCCCTCCCCCGCCGGAAGGCGTCAGCGCTTGCCGCCGCCCCCGGCGAGCTCCCGCAGGGCGACATTCAGCTTCAGGACGTTGACGCGCTCCTCGCCCATGAAGCCGAGGATGCGGCCGTCCACGTGGTCCTCGACCAGCTTCTCGACCGCGGCCGCCGACAGGCCGTTGGCCTCGGCGACGCGCTTGGCCTGCAGGCGTGCGTAGGCCGGCGAGATGTCCGGGTCGAGACCCGAGGCGGAGGCCGTCAGCGCGTCCACCGGGACGGACTTCGGGTCCACGTGGTTGAACTCGGCGACGTCCGCCCGCCGCTGCTTCACGGCGTCCAGCAGGGTCTTGCTATCGGCGGCGAGGTTCGAGGCACCGGAGACGAGCAGCTTGTGCTGCGTGTTCTCGGTGTTCGGGCCGGCGGCCGACGGGCGCGGCTGGAAGTACTTCGGGTCCGGCAGCGGGTTGCCGTCCTTGTCCTTCTCATCGAGGGTGAAGGTCTGCCCGAGCCGCTCGGAGCCCACGGACTTGCCGTCCACGGTCACCTCGGAGCCGTTGGCCTTGTCGTGGAAGGCCGCCTGGGCGATGCCGGTGACGACCAGCGGGTAGATCACCCCGCAGACCACCGTGAGGACGAGCAGGGCGCGGAGCCCCGCGCCGACCAGGCGGGCCGTGCTGCGTACGGAGTTGTTCATGGTGACGTCACCCGATGCCAGGGATGAGGGAGATGAGCAGGTCGATGATCTTGATACCGATGAACGGGGAGATCAGGCCGCCCAGTCCGTAGATCAAGAGGTTGCGGCGGAGCATGGCGTCCGCGCTCATCGGCCGGTAGCGCACGCCCTTGAGGGCGAGCGGGACCAGCGCGACGATGATCAGCGCGTTGAAGATGACCGCCGAGAGGATGGCCGACTCGGGCGAGGTCAGGCTCATGATGTTGAGCTTGTCCAGGCCGGGGTAGGCCACCGCGAACATCGCCGGGATGATGGCGAAGTACTTGGCGACGTCGTTGGCGATCGAGAAGGTCGTCAGGGCGCCGCGCGTGATGAGCAGCTGCTTGCCGATCTCGACGATCTCGATCAGCTTGGTCGGGTTGGAGTCCAGGTCCACCATGTTCCCGGCCTCCTTGGCGGCCGAGGTGCCGGTGTTCATGGCCACGCCGACATCCGCCTGGGCGAGTGCGGGGGCGTCGTTCGTGCCGTCGCCCGTCATCGCCACGAGCTTGCCGCCGGCCTGCTCGCGCTTGATGAGCGCCATCTTGTCCTCGGGCGTGGCCTCGGCGAGGAAGTCGTCGACGCCGGCCTCCTCCGCGATGGCCTTGGCCGTCAGCGGGTTGTCGCCCGTGATCATGACGGTCTTGATGCCCATGGCGCGCAGCTCGTCGAACCGCTCGCGCATGCCCTCCTTGACGACGTCCTTGAGGTGGATGACGCCGAGGACGCGCGCGCCCTTGTCGTCCTCCACGGCGACGAGCAGCGGCGTGCCGCCCGCCTGCGAGATGTCGTCGGTGAGCTTGCGGGCGTCCTCGGCCACGCGGCCGCCCTGCTCCTCGACCCAGGCGATGACCGAACCGGTCGCGCCCTTGCGGACCTTGCGGCCGTCGACGTCCACGCCGGACATGCGCGTCTGCGCCGTGAACGGGATCCACTCCGCTCCCACCAGCTCGCCCTCGTGGCGCTCGCGCAGGCCGTACTTCTCCTTGGCGAGCACGACGATCGAGCGGCCCTCGGGCGTCTCGTCGGCGAGCGAGGACAGCTGGGCGGCGTCGGCGACCTCGGCCGCCATGGTGCCCTTGACGGGCACGAACTCGGCGGCCTGCCGGTTGCCGTACGTGATGGTGCCGGTCTTGTCGAGCAGCAGCGTCGAGACGTCGCCCGCGGCCTCCACCGCGCGCCCGGACATCGCCAGGACGTTGCGCTGCACCAGCCGGTCCATGCCCGCGATGCCGATGGCGGACAGCAGGGCGCCGATGGTGGTCGGGATGAGGCAGACGAGCAGCGCCGCGAGGATGATCATCGACTGCTCGGCGCCCGCGTAGATCGCGAACGGCTGGAGCGTGATGACGGCCAGCAGGAAGACGATCGTCAGCGAGGCGAGCAGGATGTTCAGCGCGATCTCGTTGGGCGTCTTCTGCCGGGCCGCGCCCTCGACCAGGTTGATCATCCGGTCGATGAAGGTCTCGCCGGGCTTCGTCGTGATCTTGATGACGATGCGGTCGGAGAGGACCTTGGTGCCGCCGGTGACCGCCGAGCGGTCGCCGCCGGACTCGCGGATGACCGGGGCGGACTCGCCGGTGATGGCCGACTCGTCGACCGACGCGACGCCCTCGACGACGTCGCCGTCGCCCGGGATGATGTCGCCCGCCTCGCAGACGACCAGGTCGCCCACGCGCAGCTCGGTGCCGGCCACCGGCTCCTCGGTGTCACCGTTCAGCCGGCGGGCCACCGTGTCGGTCTTGGCCTTGCGCAGGGTGTCGGCCTGGGCCTTGCCGCGGCCCTCGGCGACCGCCTCGGCCAGGTTGGCGAAGAGGACGGTCAGCCACAGCCAGACGGTGATCGCCCAGCCGAACCAGGAGCCCGGGTCCTTCAGCGCCAGCACGGTGGTGACCACCGAGCCGATCAGGACCACGAACATCACCGGGGACTTGACCATCACCCGGGGGTCGAGCTTGCGGAAGGCGTCCGGCAGCGACTTCAGCAGCTGGGCCGGGTCGAAGAGGCCGCCGGAGACCCGGCCGGGCTCCGGGGAGCCCTGCGGCCGGGCGTCCTCCTCGGACGGCGTACGGACAGGGGTGGTCGTGCTCATGAGAGTCCCTCCGCCATCGGGCCAAGGGCCAGGGCCGGGAAGTAGGTCAAGCCGGTGATGATCAGGATCGCGCCGACGAGCAGGCCCGCGAAGAGCGGCTTCTCCGTGCGCAGGGTGCCGGCGGTCTCGGGGACGGGCGTCTGCTCGGCGAGCGAGCCGGCCAGCGCCAGGACGAAGACCATCGGCAGGAAGCGGCCGAGCAGCATGGCGAGGCCGATCGTGGTGTTGTACCAGGGCGTGTTGGCGTTCAGGCCGGCGAAGGCGGAGCCGTTGTTGTTGGCGCCGGAGGTGAACGCGTAGAGGACCTCGGAGAAGCCGTGGGCGCCGCTGCCGTCCACCGAGTTGCCCTTGACGTTCAGGATCGACTCGGGCGGCGCGGACAGCGCCATGGACAGGGCGGTGAAGCCCAGCACCAGGGTCGGGGTGATGAGGATGTAGCACGCGGCGAGCTTGATCTCGCGGGTGCCGATCTTCTTGCCGAGGTACTCGGGCGTACGGCCGACCATCAGGCCCGCGATGAAGACCGCGATGACCGCCATGACGAGCATGCCGTAGAGGCCGGAGCCGACGCCGCCGGGCGCGATCTCGCCGAGCATCATGCTCAGCAGCGTGATGCCGCCGCCGAGGCCGGTGAAGGAGGAGTGGAAGGAGTCCACCGCGCCGGTCGAGGTGAGCGTCGTGGTGGTGGCGAAGATGGCCGAGGCGCCGACGCCGAAGCGCTGTTCCTTGCCCTCCATCGCGCCGCCCGCCGCCTGCAGCGCGGGGCCGTGGTGCGCGTACTCGGTCCACATCATCAGGGCGGTGAAGCCGAGCCAGATGACGCCCATCGCGGCCAGGATCGCGTAGCCCTGCTTGACGTTGCCGACGAGCTTGCCGAAGGTGCGCGTCAGCGAGAACGGGATGACGAGGATCAGGAAGATCTCGAAGAGGTTGGAGAAGGCGTTGGGGTTCTCGAACGGGTGGGCGGAGTTGGCGTTGAAGTAGCCGCCGCCGTTGGTGCCGAGCTCCTTGATGACCTCCTGCGAGGCCACGGCGCCGCCGTTGACCTGCTGGGTGCCGCCCGTGAGCTGACCTATCCCGTGGATCCCGGAGAAGTTCTGGATCGCGCCGCAGGCGACGAGCACGATCGCACCGATCACCGAGAGCGGGATCAGGATGCGGACGGTGCCGCGGACGAGGTCGGCCCAGAAGTTGCCGAGCTCGCCGGTGCGGGAGCGGGCGAAGCCGCGGACGAGCGCGACCGCGACGGCTATGCCGACGGCCGCGGAGACGAAGTTCTGCACGGCGAGGCCGAGCGTCTGGACGGCGTGGCCCATGGCCTGCTCGCCCGAGTACGACTGCCAGTTGGTGTTGGCGACGAACGAGGCGGCGGTGTTGAACGCCTGGTCCGGGCTGATCGCGGTGAAGCCCAGCGACAGCGAGTCCGGCAGGACGCCCTGGATCCGCTGCAGCAGGTACAGGAAGAGGACGCCGACGGCGGAGAAGGCGAGGACGCCGCGCAGGTACGCGGGCCAGCGCATCCCGGCGTCCGGGTCGGCGCCGATGGTGCGGTAGATCAGTCTTTCCACGCCCAGGTGCTTCTCGGCGCTGTAGACGCGGGCCATGTAGTCGCCCAGCGGGCGGTAGGACAGCGCCAGCGCCGCGACGAGCGCGAGGAGCTGGAGGACTCCGGAGAGTACGGGGCTCATGTCTGTGCTCAGAACCTCTCCGGGAAGACGAGGGCGAGGATCAGGTAGCCCAGCAGGGCGACGGCCACGACCAGGCCGACGATGTTCTCGGCGGTCACAGCTTCGTCACCCCCTTGGCGACGAGAGCCACCAGCGCGAAGACCGCGACCGTGGTGACGACGAAGGCCACGTCGGCCATCGTGTGCTCCTAGAGAGGGTTCGGAGAGGAACGGACCATCACAGGAAACCGTTCGCCGCCCCCTCCTGCGCCCGCGTTGACGCCCTCTATACGGCCATTAGCGCCCCCTTGACGGAATCCATACGGATACGCCTTTGACCTGCAAAAACGCCGCTGGGGCGCAACCCCGGTCAGGGGTTGCGGCCCAGCGGAAGGCCAAAATCCGGCCGTCGGCGGGATGCTCGCCGGCGGCCGTGAGCCGTACGTCAGCGCACTTCGGAGATCTCCGGACCGCGCTCCAGGCGGTCCACGCCGCCCGCGAAGCGCGAGCGGTCGTCGTCCTGCGGCTGCAGGCCCTCGGCGACCATCTGGGCGTCCTCGGGCAGCTTCAGGACGATCGGGTCGCGGGGAGCCATCGGGGACTCGCCGCGGACCACGACGGTGTCCCGGAAGATCTGCTCCAGCAGGCCGGCGGTCTGCGGCTGCACCGCGCCCTGGCCGGAGATCACGCCGCGCAGGAACCAGCGCGGCCCGTCGCACCCGACGAAGCGCACCATCTGCACGCCCTGCGTGCCGTCCGGCAGCGCCACCGGCACCTGGGCCCGCAGCTCCCAGCCGAGCGGCCCCTGCACCTCGTCCACGACACCGCCCTGCTGGGTGATGCCGGAGGCGATCTCCTCGCGGACCTCGCTCCAGATGCCCTCGCGCTTGGGGGCGGCGAAGCCCTGCAGCTGCACGGCGCTGTCGCGGAGCACGACGGTCGCGGCGACGATCGCGTCACCGGCGACCTCCACGCGCAGCTCCATGCCCTCGACACCGGGCACGAACAGACCGCCCAGGTCGACCCGGCCCTCGGCGGGGTCGCGGACCTCGGAGAGATCCCACGGCCCGTCGGGGCGCGGCTCCGGCTCCAGCCGGACGCGGCTCTCGGCCGCGGAGTCCTGCGCGGCCGGCGAGTCCTCGGCCAACTCCTCGGAGGTCACGTCGTCGGGACGGGAGTCCCCGGCCACGTCCTCACTGCGCTTGCGGCGACGACCGAACACGTCACTGTCCTTCCCGGTCGCTGGCGACCGAAGCGAATCCATACCCCACGGCAGCGTGGCCACCGGTGGACCCGAAGCCCCCTTCGGCCCGTGCCGAGCCCGGAAGCTCCGCGACCTCGTGGAAGCGGACCTTCTCTACCTGCTGGACGACCAACTGGGCGATGCGGTCGAACCTCTCGAACCGGACGGTCTCCCGCGGGTCCAGATTGACCACAATCACCTTGATCTCTCCACGGTACCCGGCATCGATGGTCCCCGGGGCATTCACCATGGAGACTCCGCACCTGGCGGCGAGGCCCGAACGCGGGTGCACGAAGGCGGCGTAGCCGTCGGGGAGCGCGATCGCCACACCCGTCGGCAGGACCATCCGCTCGCCCGGGGCCAGCTCGGCGGCCTCGGTGGTCACGAGGTCGCAGCCGGCGTCACCGGGGTGACCGTAGGAGGGGACGGGCACCTCGGGGTCGACTCGGCGGATGAGGACGTCCAAGGGTTGACGCGTCACGGGTTCACCTCGAAAGCTCGCGCGACCTTCACCTGGTCGGGGTTGGCCAGGGTGGCCTGGATCTCTGCGGGACGGCCGTGCTCGATGAAGTGGTCCACCTTGACCTCGACGAACACCGCCTCGGCGCGGAGCGCGACGGGACCCTCGGGCCCGCCGATCCGGCCGGTGGCCGCAGCGTAGATCTTACGGCCGTGCACGGCCTTCACCTCGGCCCGCAGGTGCAGCACGGTGTCCACCGGCACGGGCAGCAGGTAGTCGGTCTCCAGCCGGCCCGTCACCGCGATCACCCGCAGCATCCAGCCCAGCGCGCTCAGCGTCTCGTCCAGCGCCGTCGCCAGCACCCCGCCGTGGGCGAGGCCGGGGGCGCCCTGGTGGGCGTCCTTCACCCGGAACTCCGCGGTGACGCACACCCCGTCGCCGGCCCGTACCTCCACGTGCAGCCCGTGCGGGACGCCGGGGCCGCAGCCGAAGCAGTACTCGTAGTGCGACCCGATGGTCTCGCCGGGCGCGGGCGCGTCGGGGTGCCGCACCGGGGGCACGGCCCCCTCCGGCGGCATCAGCGCTGTCGTTCGTCCACTCACAGGGGCTGACCTTACCCGCGACGGCCGGGCCCGGTCCCGCTCGTGTCAAGCTTGGGCCCATGCAGGCTTACGAAGAACGTCTCACCGCGCCCCGTTCCTGGTGGTTGATCGCGGTTCTGGCCGGGGTGGCGATGGCGCTGATCCTGCTGCCCCTGGGGACGGTGCCCATGCTGGGCGGTCTCGTGGGCGGCGCGGCCCTCGCGGCGGTGGCCGTCAGCTCCTACGGGTCGGCGCGCATCCGGCTGGTGGGCGGCGCGCTGATCGCGGGCGACGCCCGGATCCCGGTCGAGGCGCTGGGGACGCCGGAGGTGCTGGAGGGCGAGGAGGCCCGTGCCTGGCGCACGTACAAGGCGGACACCCGGGCCTTCATGCTGCTGCGGGGGTATGTGCCCACGGCGGTCCGGATCGAGGTCACGGACCCGTCCGACCCGACGCCGTACCTCTACCTCTCGACGCGCTCGCCCGAGCGGCTGGCCGCCGCGCTGACAGCGGCACGGGCCTCCTGAGGCGCCTTCCGGCGGAAGCGGTCGTACGGGCCTGCCGGCGGGCTTCCCCGCGGCGCGCAGAGGGCCGGGCGCCGGGCCCGGCCCACGAGGCCGCTAGGTGAGCGGAGAAGGGCCTTCCGGGCCCTCGGGGAGTGCGTCCCACGGCACCTGCCGGGCGCGCAGGTCCTTACGGACCCTGGCCGCGAGCCTTCTGGTGTCGCGGCGGTTCATCACCGCGCCCACGGTCGCACCCACCATGAAGGGGGCGAGGCTGGGGAGATTGCGGAACGCGCGCTTGAGGATCTGCTGGCGCAGCTCGCGCTTGAGCTGGCCGCCCAGGGCCGCGTTGACGGTGGTGGGGGCCGTGACGTCGATGCCGCGCTCGTCGGCCCAGGCGGCCAGATAGGCCAGGGAGCGCTGGCGGAGGGTGCCGGGGGCCCGCAGGCCGTACACCTCGTGGAGCTCGGCGATCAGCTTGATCTCCACGGCGGCGACGCCGGCGATCTCGGCCGCCAGCTCGGCGGGCATCGCGGGCGGCACCGGCAGCATCGCCGCGGCGCCGACTCCGGCGCCGACGGTGGAGGTGGCGTTGGCCGCGCCGGCCACCAGCTTGTCGGCGAGCTCCTCCGGGCCGAGGCCCGGGAACTGGGCCCGCAGCGTCGCGAGGTCGCGCACGGGGATGCGCGGGGCGTTCGCGATGATGCGGTCGGCGAGGGCGGTGAGGCCCGCCCGCGCTCCGCGGCCGCCTTTGGCGGCGCCACGGCCGACCGCAGCGGCGAGCGAGGCCGTGCGGCCCCGCTCGACGTCGGTGCCGGCCGTGTCACCGGCGGCGGGAGCGTCCTGCCGTGCGGCGCCCCGGCCGGGCCCGGTGGTCAGCTCGGGCTGCCGGGAGCGCCTCTTCCGGAACGGGGCCGAGCCTGCCATCGCAGACCCGGTCCTCAGTCGCAGTCGCGGCAGATCGGCTGGCCGTTCTTCTCGCGCGCCAGCTGGCTGCGGTGGTGCACGAGGAAGCAGCTCATGCAGGTGAACTCGTCGGCCTGCTTGGGCAGGACCCGGACGGCCAGCTCCTCGTTGGAGAGGTCCGCGCCGGGCAGCTCCATGCCCTCGGCGGCCTCGAAGTCGTCCACGTCGACGGTCGACGCCGACTTGTCGTTCCGGCGGGCCTTGAGCTCTTCAAGGCTGTCCGAGTCGACGTCGTCGTCGGTCTTGCGTGGGGTGTCGTAGTCCGTTGCCATGTCGCTCTCCCCCTCTGGGTGTCTGCGGTGTCTCCAGCGCACGTAACGCGTGAGAGGCCGGACTTGTGCCCGACCCGAGGCGGAGATTTTGCCTCACATCAAGGTCTGTTACTCAATCGACACCCAACCGCACACCTGAAGAGGTGATGGGGTTGGATGGCGAACCGGACCGTACACGGTCCGGATGCCGCATGCGGATGCGCCATCACGTGTACTTCCCGTGATCAGGACCAGCGGAAACCCCCATTTTTCCGGCGTTCCGGCGGGCTCGTTGATCACGGAGAGTGGATGGCCGGAAGTTTGCGTGTGTGAGCGATTCCACACATCCACAGCGAGGGGCGGAACGGGAAAATTCCGCCCAAAGCGAACCTACGGCCGCCCCATTCTCGCAGAAATTTTCAGGTGGGCAGGACCACTCTCATGATCAACCCGCCTCCCTCGCGCGGCTCGGCGGTGATCCGCCCGCCGTGCGCGCGGGCCACCGAGCGCACGATGGACAGCCCCAGGCCGACGCCCTTGTCGCTGCCCGTGCGCTCCGTGCGGAGCCTGCGGAACGGCTCGAAGATGTTGTCCAGCTCGTACGCCGGGACCACGGGGCCGGTGTTCTCCACGACCAGCACCGCACGGCCCGGCTGCGCCTCGGTGGTGACCTCGACCCAGCCGTCCGGGGCGTTGTAGCGCACGGCGTTCTGCACGAGGTTCAGCGCGATCCGCTCCAGCAGGACGCCATTGCCCTGGACCACCGCGGGCTGCCGGGTGCCGCGCAGCTCCACGCCCTTGTCCTGGGCCTCCGAGCGCGTCTGGTCCAGCGCCCGGGACGCCACCTCCGCCAGGTCCACGGGCTTGCGGTCGACGATCTCGTTGTCGCTGCGGGCGAGCAGCAGCAGGCCCTCCACCAGCTGCTCGCTGCGCTCGTTGGTGGCCAGCAGCGTCTTGCCGAGCTGATGGATCTCCGGCGGCGCGCCGGGGTCGGAGAGGGTGACCTCCAGCAGCGTGCGGTTGATCGCCAGCGGCGTGCGCAGCTCGTGCGAGGCGTTGGCCACGAACCGCTGCTGGGCGGTGAAGGCCCGCTCCAGCCGGTCGAGCATCTCGTCGAAGGTGTCCGACAGCTCCTTCAACTCGTCCTCCGGCCCGCCCAGTTCGATGCGCCGGGAGAGGTCGGTGGCGGCCACCCGGCGGGCGGTGCGGGTCATCTTGCCCAGCGGCGAGAGGACCCGGCCCGCCATGGCGTAGCCGAAGGCGAAGGCGATCACGGCGAGGCCGAGGAGGGCCAGCAGGGAGCGCTTGAGGAGGCCGTCGAGGGCCATGGCGCGCTGGTGCTCCATGCACAGCCGCAGGCCGTTCATGAAAGTGTCGCTGTTGGTCGCGGAGCCCTGGGGCAGGCTCCGGCAGCTGGCGCTGGTCTCGACGTTGGCGTTGAGGATCCGGAACGGCAGCTGGTTGCCCTGGGTGAGGGCGTCGGCCGCCAGCAGGTAGATGATCGTGAGCAGCAGGACGCCCGCCATCAGGAACATCCCGCCGTACAGCAGGGTCAGGCGTATCCGGATGGTGGGGCGCAGCCAGGGGAACGGCCGCACGACGGGCTGGCGCGGGTCCCAGGTGGGCTTGGGGGGCGCCGCGGGGGG
>NZ_JBPQTW010000236.1:0-10188 GCF_051386535.1 Streptomyces sp. URMC 127 | reverse complement strand
GCAGAAGGCGGATCCTCCGAGCGCGCCCCCGGCCCCGACTGGGAGTGCGCGACCCTCCAGGCCCCCCTCGACTACACAAAACCCAGAAGCAACACCAACACCATCGGCATCGCCCTGATCCGGACCAAGGCCACCGACCGCACCCACCGCATCGGCTCGCTCGTCTTCAACTTCGGCGGCCCCGGCGGCTCCGGCATCACCACGCTCCCGGCCTTCGCGGACGACTACAAGGCGCTCCGCACCCGCTACGACCTGGTCAGCTTCGACCCGCGGGGCGTGGGCCGCAGCAGCGGCGTCACCTGCCTGGACGACCGGCAGCTCGACGCGTACTACGCCGCGGACGCCGCGCCCTCCACCCCGGCCGGGGAAAAGGCCCTGGTGGAGCGAGTGGCCGCCTACGCCGCCGGCTGCGAGCGCAACTCCGGCAAGGTCCTCCCCCACGTGGGCACGGAGAACGCCGCCCGCGACATGGACCTGATGCGCGAGGTGCTGGGCGACGCCAAGCTGCACTACTTCGGCGTCTCGTACGGCACGGAACTCGGCAGCGTCTACGCCCACTTGTTCCCGGACAAAGTCGGCCGCGCGCTTTTCGACGGTGTCGTGGACCCCACCGCGGATCCCGTGCAGAGCGCCCTCGCCCAGGCCCAGGGCTTCGAGCTGGCCCTCACCAACTACATGCAGGCCTGCACGCAAACGTCGGACAACTGCCCCACGGAACCGCAGATCCGCGCCCTCCTCCAGCGCCTGGGCGACAAGCCGGTGCCCGGCGGGGGCGGCCGCGAGCTGACCCGTTCGCTCGCGACCGGCGGCATCGCCCAGTCGCTGTACTCCAGGGACTTCTGGGACTACCTGACCGAGGGCATCGAGGACGCCGAGGGCGGCGACGGCCGGCTCCTGCTCTCGCTCGGCGACGCCATGAACGGCCGCGGCCAGGACGGCCACTACAGCACCCTGCAGTCCTCCCTCAACGCCATCACCTGCGCGGACTTCGCCCAGCGCTACACCGCGGCCGAGATCGAGCGGCGCGTGCCGGAGTTCCGCAAGGCGTCCCCGGTCTTCGGGGACTTCATGGCCTGGAGCCTCACCCAGTGCACGGGCTGGCCCGTGAAGGGCGCGTGGCAGACGCCCGACGTCAGCGCGAAGGGCTCCGCGCCGATCCTCGTCGTCGGCAACACGGGCGACCCCGCGACCCCTTACGGGGGAGCGAAGCGCATGGCGCAGGAGCTGGGTCCGGGCGTGGCGGCCGAGCTGACCTACCGCGGCCAGGGGCACGGCGCCTACGACAGCGGCAATGCGTGTGTCAAGGGGGCAGTTGACGCCTACCTGCTGGACGGTACGGTGCCGGAACCAGACAAGATCTGCTCATAGCACACATAGCACATATCACCGGTGACGGGCACGAGACACGATCAACTCGGGTCGAATGTCAGTGGCCCGCACTACGATCGCCCGCACAGCAGTTCCGCGGACGACGAACGAAGTTCGGGGGGACGAAGTGCCGCACGAAACGCCACGCACCACACCAACGCACACCACATCCGCACCCCACTCCACCGAGAACCACCCGGACCACCCGGACCACCGCAGGCCCCACACCCACGCCCACGCGCACACCCACGCCCACACCCTCACCGGAGCCCTGGCCATCGCCGCCCTGGTGGCCGCCCTCGTCGCGCTGTGGCAGACGCAGTCCACCCCGCTCCGCGGGCGCGCGTACTGCTGGGGCGCCTGGCCCGAGGGCGAGGCGCCGTTCCGCCGCGGCGACCGCGACCGCATCGCCGACGAGGATCCGCCCGCGCCGGGCCGCCCCACCGGCCGGTGCTCGCTCCGCTGGCACAGCGGCCGGGGCGGCGGCATGGAGGCGCAGCGGCTGGACCTCCGCCTGGGCACGGGCCCGCGGGAGGCGGGCGAACGGCGGACGTGGCTGGGCGAGTTATTCACCGGCGGGGACGTCCCGCTCCCGGACGGCTTACCGGGGTTCACCGCTGCCGCTTCCGGCACGGGCGCCCTGGTGCTGCCGGAGAGCTGCGACGTGGACGGCCGCCCGTCGGTCATAACACTGAAGAGCGCAAAGGCACTTCCTGTCACCACCGCAGGCGAGTTACTGGTAGCGGCAGCCAACAAAGCAACGGAAAAGACCAGTTGCACAACACTGCCGCCCCTCCGCCTGCGCCAACACACATCCCCCACCACCGCCCCCGAGGGTTGCGGCATAGCAGGCCTGAGCAAACAGAACACAAAGCACGTCACCGGCACGGAGCTCTCCGAGACCAGCGACTTCCACAGCTGCGTCATAAAAGAGGCCCGCTTCACCGCCACCGCCCGCCCCCGTCTGGTCGCCCTCTTCGACGGCCTCACGGGCGACCGCCCGCCGGCCCCCGGCTGGCGGGCGCACGGCAGCATCGACGCGGCCGGCGCCCTGGTCAGGGCGGACTGCGGCGGCAGGCCCACGGTCTTCGCCATGCGCAGCGCCCCGGGCCGCCCCCGCACCGGGCCGGACGACCCGCGCGAGGTCTTCCAGCTCTACGTGGACGCGGTCGCCGTGCATATGGGTTGTGCGCCCCTGCGCGCCGGGTGACGCCTCCGCGCGGCGGCGACTCCACCGCCTTCACCTCCGTACAGTCGGGGGAATGAGCTCCCCTAGGCCTCGGGCCACCACCGCCCTCCTCGGCGCCGGCATCGCGCTCGTGACGGCCCTGTCCGCCTCCGGCTGCGGCGATGCGGGCTCCCCGGACTCCGGGGACGGCAAACGCAGCAGCGCGAGCGGCGCCCGGGACGGCGGCGCCCCCACGGGCCCGCCGCTGCGCTGGACGGCCTGTCCCGCACCCAGCGTCGCGCAGGGCGTCTCCCCCGACGGCAAGGCGCCCGGCAAGGACTGGGAGTGCGCCAAGCTGCCCGTGCCCCTCGACTACGCGAAGCCGGACGGCGAGAAGATCGAACTCGCCCTGATCCGCGCGAAGGCGCGGGACAAGGGCAAGCGCCTCGGCTCGCTCGTCTTCAACTTCGGCGGCCCCGGCGGTTCGGGCGTGGCCACCCTGCCGGGCCTGGCCACCAGCTACGACAAGCTGCGCGACCGCTACGACCTGGTCAGCTTCGACCCCCGCGGCGTGGGCGACAGCGCGGGCGTCCGCTGCCTGGGTGACAAGGAGACCGACGCCGCCGCCCAGATCGACGGCACGCCGGACGACGCGCAGGAAGAGCGGGCGGCCCTCGCGGCCAACAAGGCGTACGTGGACGCCTGCGCCAAGAACTCCGCCAAGGTCCTGCCCCACGTGGACACGCTGAGCGCCGCCCGCGACATGGACCGGCTGCGGGCCGCCCTGGGCGATGCCCAGCTCAACTATTTCGGCATCTCCTACGGCACGGAGCTGGGCGCCGTCTACGCCCACCTCTTCCCGAAGAACGTGGGCCGCGCCGTGCTCGACGCCGTGGTCGACCCGACGCAGGACACGGTCGAGGGCAACCTCGGTCAGACCAAGGGCTTCCAGCTCGCCCTGGACAACTACCTGAAGGACTGCGCGGCCTCCGCCCGGGGCGCCGCGTGCCCGACGCAGGACAGCATCGTCTCCTTGCTCAAGAAGCTGGACGGTCAGCCCCTGCCGACCCGTCAGGGCCGCAAGCTGACCCAGGACGAGGCCGTCAACGGCATCGCGTCCGCCCTGTACTCCAAGGACACCTGGAAGTACCTGACGCAGGGCCTGCAGGAGGCCATGAACAAGGGCAGGGGCGACACCCTGCTGGTGCTCTACGACCTCCTCAGCGGGCGCGGCCCCGACGGCCGCTACAGCAACCTCCAGCCGGCCAACCGGGCGATCTCCTGTGCCGACTCCCGGGACCGGTTCACGGCCGACGACGTGAAGGGCCTGCTGCCCCGGTTCCGGTCCGCGTCCCCGGTCTTCGGGGAGGCCTCGGCCTGGTCGCTCCTGGGCTGCACGGGGTGGCCCGTCGAGGGCAAGTGGAAGACGGTCGACGTCAGTGCGGAGGGTTCGGCGCCGATCGTCGTCATCGGCAACACGGGCGACCCGGCGACGCCCTACGAGGGCGCGCACCGGATGGCCGAGGGCCTCGGCAAGGGCGTCGCCGCGGAGCTCACGTACAAGGGCGAGGGGCACGGGGCGTACAACAGCGGGAACGCGTGCACGGTCGGTGCGGTCAACACGTACCTGCTGGAGGGCAAGGTCCCGGCCGCAGGCACGACGTGCTCGTGAACAGCGAGGAGTAAGGGGCGACCGCAACAGCGGTCGCCCCTTACTCCTCAGCAGAGCAACGCTCAGTACACCGGCTTGTCCGGCTCCACCTGGTGGACCCATCCGATGACGCCGCCGCCCACGTGCACCGCGTCGGCGAACCCGGCGGCCTTGAGCACCGCCAGCACTTCCGCGGACCGGACACCCGTCTTGCAGTGCAGGACGATGCGCTTGTCCTGCGGGAGGTCCTGCAGGGCCGTGCCCATCAGGAACTCGTTCTTCGGGATAAGCCGCGCGCCCGGGATGGAGACGATCTCGTACTCGTTCGGCTCGCGGACGTCGATGACGTCGATGTTCTCGCCGTCGTCCAGCCACTCCTTGAGCTGCTTGGGAGTGATCGTGGAGCCGGCCGCGGCCTCCTGGGCCTCCTCCGAGACCACGCCGCAGAACGCCTCGTAGTCGATGAGCTCCGTGACGGTCGGGTTCTCGCCGCAGACCGCGCAATCGGGGTCCTTGCGGACCTTGACCTGGCGGTAGGTCATCTCCAGGGCGTCATAGATCATCAGGCGGCCGACCAGCGGCTCCCCGATGCCCGCCAGCAGCTTGATCGCCTCGTTGACCTGGATCGAGCCGATCGAGGCGCACAGCACGCCCAGCACGCCGCCCTCGGCGCAGGAGGGCACCATGCCCGGCGGCGGGGGCTCGGGGTACAGGCAGCGGTAGCAGGGGCCGTGCTCGCTCCAGAAGACGGACGCCTGGCCGTCGAAGCGGTAGATCGAGCCCCACACGTACGGCTTGTTCAGCAGCACGCAGGCGTCGTTGACGAGGTAGCGCGTGGCGAAGTTGTCCGTGCCGTCGACGATCAGGTCGTACTGGGAGAAGATCTCCATCACGTTGTCGGCTTCGAGGCGGCCCTCGTGCAGGACGACGTTCACGTACGGGTTGATGCCCTGCACGGTGTCGCGCGCGGACTCCGCCTTGGAGCGGCCGATGTCCGCCTGGCTGTGGATGATCTGACGCTGCAGGTTCGACTCGTCGACCTCGTCGAACTCCACGATGCCCAGGGTGCCGACGCCGGCCGCGGCCAGGTACATCAGGGCGGGGGAACCGAGACCGCCGGCACCCACGCAGAGCACCTTGGCGTTCTTCAGGCGCTTCTGCCCGTCCATCCCGACGTCCGGGATGATCAGGTGGCGGGAGTACCGACGAACCTCGTCTACGGTGAGCTCGGCAGCCGGCTCGACCAGCGGTGGCAGCGACACGGGGACTCCAGGGTCCTCCCCGCCGGGGCGGGGAACATACAGGCGGCGTTCGGTCCTTCCCCGGTAACACTGCCACGCCCCGTCTCATTCCGAGACACCCGGTCCGATGCGCGAGACGATCTCGTCCCAGTAGCCGGGCATCACCTCCCAGGGGTCCGCTTCGTCCCGGTCCGTCCGGTCGGTGAAGTAGATCGTGCCGGCGCCCTGCCAGCGGGCGAGGCGCAGCGCCTCCTCCAGGTGGGCGCGGGGGACGCCGTGCACGAGGTGGCAGAAGCGGGCGGCCGGGAAGTCGGCGGTCCACTCGGCCACCTGCGACCAGCGGTACGCCGGCCAGGGGCCGTAGAAGGTGACGAGCTGGTCGGCGAGGTCGGCGTAGCCGGGCGAGGGGTGGGTGCCGTGGACGAGGACGACGTACGCCCGGTCGAGCACGGTGCGCAGGGAGGCGACCGTGCGCCGGGTGCCGGGCAGGGCGGCCGGGTCGGCGGGGGTGGCGTCGAGGGCGAAGCCGTCGACCCGGTACCAGTTCAGATAGCGCTGGGCCTCGGAGAGCACCTCGCCGAGCGGGCGCTCGCCGAACCTCAGGTCCAGGTGGCCGAGGACCCGGACGCCCGCTTCGCGCAGCCGGGCGGCGGCGGCCACGCGATACGGGTCCGGGCGGTCACCGGGGCCGCCGGAGGCGGTGCCGCCCGGGGCGGCCATGGCGCCGCTGCCGAGCACGACCCACTCCACGGGGACGTCGGCGCGCAGGAGTTCGCCCCACTCGGCGGGGGCGAGCAGGGGGTGCGCGAAGCCCGGGACCCCGAAGCGCAGCGGGGCCTCGCGCACGCGGGAGCGCCGCTGCCCGGGCGGGCTCAGATGCGACACGCGGCCTCCATCCAGATGTCGGCCAGCGACTCCTCCAGGCCGATCCGGGGGCGCCAGCCGAGCCGGTCGCGGGCGGTGCGGACGTCGGCCTGCTGCCAGCTGCCGCAGCCGTCGGGGTACGGGTAGGCGGGCGGGGTGCCGAGGTGGGGGTCGTCGAGCTCGTGGAGGGAGCCGCCGTAGCCGGCGACGCGGGCGAGCGTGGCCGCGGCCTCGCGCAGCCGGACCGCGCGGCCGGTGCCGATGTTGACGGCGCCCTGGGCGGCGGAGAGGGAGGCGGCGTGCACGGCGCGGGCGACGTCGCGGACGTCGACGAAGTCCCGCTGGACGCCGAGGCCGCTGAGCTTCAGCTCGCTGTCGCCGTTCTGCATGGCCCGCCGGAGGGCGTCGGCGAGCCGGCCGAGAGGGGAGCCGGCCGGGGTGCCGGGGCCGACGGGCGAGAAGACGCGCAGGACGATCGCGTCGAGGCCGGAGCCGAGGACGAGCTCGGTGGCGGCGAGCTTGCTCACCCCGTACGGGCCGCCGGGGCGCGGCACGGCGTCCTCGGCGGTGGACGAGCCGGGCTGGGAGGGCCCGTACTCCGAGGAGCAGCCGAGCTGGACGAGGCGCGCGCCGCAGCCGCTGCGGCGCAGCGACTCGCAGACGGTGGCGACGGCGACGGTGTTGTGCCGGGTGAGGTCGCGGGCCCCGCCGCGCGTGGCGCCCGCGCAGTTGATCACGACGCCGGGGTGGACGGCGTTGAGGAAGCGGGTGAGCGCGCCGGGGCTGCCGGTGGCGAGGTCGAAGCGGACGTCCGCGTCGTCGCCGCGGCCGAGCGCGGTGAGCTGGACGGCGGGGTCGGCGAGCAGGCGGTCGGCCACGTAACGGCCGAGGTAGCCGTTGGCACCGAGCAGCAGAACCCTCATCGGTCGCGCCCTCGCTCTCGCCCGGCGGTGCGGATGGGGTGAACGGTCATCTTCCTTGCTCCTCTGAAGGGGGTGTGCGACGGGGACGGGTGGTCACCGGGCCCGGGCCGGGGCTTCTCCGGGATCGGCGGGGACGGGTGCGTGGGCCCCCTGGCGGTGGGCGGAGGCCCGGGAGAGGGCGGTCAGGGCGTGGGCGAGGAGGGCGAGCGCGGGGAGCGCGCAGGCCACGAGGGGTATGGCGGCGGGGCCGTAGGCGCCGGCCGCCCAGGCGGCCGCTCCCGGCAGCCGGGGCGCTCCGGCTCCCGGCGCCGTGGCGGCGAGCGCGGCCGCTTCCATGCCGCAGGCGGCCAGTGCGGCGACGGCGGCCGGCCGGCCGAAGCCGCGGGCGGTGAGCAGCCGGGCCAGGAAGAGCAGCCCGCCGAGCGCGGTGACGGCGGCGAGCTCCTGCGGCCGGGCGGCGGGAGCTCCCAGGGCCGCTCGCGCGGACCACAGGAGCGCGGTCAGGGCGGCCGTGAACAGGGCGGCGGCGGTGAGGAGCAGGGGCCAGGTGCGGGCCCGGAACTCGGCGCGGGAACGGCTGGCCGCGAGGGCGTGCCGCACCCGCCCGGTGAACCAGCGGGCGCACCACGCGGCGGGGGCGAGGCCGCACGCGAGGGCGGCGGCGGCCGGGGCGGCGGCCTTGAGGACGTCCGGCAGGGGCGGTCCGCCGGCGCGGCCGGAGAGCAGTGCGGCGAGGGCGGGACCGCCGAGGAGGGCGTAGGCGACGAGCCAGGCGCCAGCGAGGAGTCCGGCGAACCGCCAGGGGGCGCGCGGGCCGTGCGCGAGGGCTGCCGGGTTGCGCGGTGCGCGCGGGCCGGGGGCGGGCCGCACGGGCTCCACGCGCTCGGCGCGTGCGTAGAGCTCGTCGGCCAGCGAGAACACGTCCCTGTGCCGGCACTCCGCGGCCGCGCGGTCGGTGAGGCCCCCGTCCTCCAGGACGGCGGCGATCTCCAGCGGGTCCACGGCGCGGGCGCACAGCCCGTGGTGGCGGTGGAGCAGCGCCTTCACGGGATCGGCCTTCACGGAGCCGGCCTGCGCGGGACCGGCCTGCGCGGAGCCGGCCGACCCGGGACCACCGTGCACAGGCCCCTCACGAAGCGGGCCCCCACCAACCGGGTCTTCACGAACCGGGCCCCCACCAACCAGGTCTTCACCCACCGGGCCGGCATGAACGAGATCGGGCGCGGCGGCTATGCCGGCCGCGGCGGCGGGGGCGCTGCCGTCCCTGAGCCGTGTGGTCATGGGCGGCCTGCCCAGGTCGGGGAGGACTGCCGGGGCGTCAGGTCGATCGGGGCGCGGGACTCGGCGGCGCGGGAGAAGGGGACGGCGGGATCGGGGGCGGCGTCCCGCCCGGCGGGAGCGCGGGAGATGAGTTCGAGGTAGATGCCGTGGAAGTCCGTCACATGCCTCTCGGTGGTGAAGAGTTCGAGGGCCCGGGCGCGGGCCGCGGCGCCGAGTCTGGCTCTTCGGCCGGCGTCGTGCAGCAGCTCCAGGCAGGCGCCGGCGAGGGCGCCGGCGTTCCTCGGGGGGACGACGAGGCCGGTGCCGCCGATGGCCTCGCGGACGGCGGCGGAGTCCGGCGAGACGGTGGCGCGGCCGCAGAACATGGCCTCGACGAGCGGCACCGGGAAGGTGTCGGTGCCGCCGGCGAGGACGACGACGGTGCCCGCCGCGTACGCGGAGGGGTCGGCCACGGGCTCGTAGGAGACGCCGAAGGCGGGCTGGACGCCGGGCAGCGGGTCGCCGAGGATGCGCATCCGCACGTCGGGCTCGGCCTGGCGCAGGGCGGCGAGGGTCTCCCACAGGTAGGGCTCGGCCTTGCCGCCGGCCCAGAGCACGGTGAGGCCGTCGTCCGTCCGCTCGCCGGCCTCGGCCCGCTCCCCCACGGCCTCGTAGGGAGCGGGGTCGATGCCGGGGTGGACGGTGCGCAGCCGGGCGGGGTCCGCGCCGCAGCGCTCCTGCCAGCGGCGCACCTGCGCGTCGCCGGGGGTGATGATGTCGGCGCGGGCGTAGATCTCGGCGGTGAGCTGCCGGTGGAAGGCGGACAGCAGGGTCCGTACGGGCAGGGAGAGGCCGGCGGCGCTGGCGGCGCTGTTGAGGTAGTAGGCGCGCAGGCGGACCTCGTACTCGGTGACGAGGAAGGGGGTGCCGAAGAAGCGTTTGGCCAGGAGTCCCGGGAGGGCGGCGCAGCCCGCGGTGGTGGCGTGGCAGAGGTCGACGCCGGCGAGCCCGCGGTCGGCGGCGGTGCCGTACCAGTCGAGGGAGAGGGGGCGCAGGGCGCGCTCCAGGAGGGCGGTGACGGCGAGGAGGTCGGCGACGCGGATGCCGTAGGCGGCGGGGTGGCAGCCGGGGGCGCGGCAGGCGGCCTCCAGGATGCGCAGGGCCTGTTCGGAGCGGAGGGCGGAGCCGAGGCCGCCGGCGTCGCGGGCGAGGTCGGCGAGGCCGTTCAAGGCATCGGCGAAACGGTACGCCTGGGTCTTGCGGTCCTCGGGGCCGGGCTCGACGGTGGCGGTGAGGGCCTCGGCGAGGCCGGCGAAGTACGCGCCGAAGCGGCGGCGCTCGCGGCGGCCGTAGGCACGGTGGGCGCCTCCCACGGCTCCGGCCGGATCGCCCCACAGGGGGGCCGTGCGCACCCTGCGCACGTGCTCCGGCAGGTCGCACCAGCCGCCCGCGTCCTGGCGGGCGCGGCGGCTCAGGGCGCAGATCTCGAAGTCGTGTCCCGGCAGGCCCCGCACGAGCTGGTCGCACCACTGACCGCCCTCACCCGTGGCGTACGGATACCCACCCTCAGTAAGGAGCCCCACGCGCACGCACGCACCCCCGTCTGTCCCTTGTGGTCGCCCTCTTGTGGCCTGCGGCCGCCGAACGGCAGCGGAAGCACGCTATGCGGGCTCGCCCGTGGGGGGGGGGGGGGGGGGGGGGGGGGGGGGGGGG
>NZ_JBPQTW010000235.1:0-10202 GCF_051386535.1 Streptomyces sp. URMC 127 | reverse complement strand
GGTACAAAGAGGGCGGGCGGGGCGTCAGGCGGCGGAGAAGCGGATGGCCGCGTCGGGGATGACGGTGCCGCACCAGATGCGGGCGCCGTCGCACAGTTCGTTGTCGGCACCGACCTCCGCGTGGTCGCCGATCACCACGCCGTCGAGGCGGGTGCGCGGGCCGACCCGGGCGCCCCGGCCGATCATGCTCGCGCGGATCCGGGCGCCGCCCTCGATGCGGGCGCCGTCCAGGACGACGGATCCGTCGACCTCGGCGCCCTCCGCGACGTACGCGCCCGCGCCGAGGACGGTGCCGCCGCTCAGCCGGGCGCCGGGCGCGGCGTGGGCACCGGGCAGCAGCAGGTGCTCGCCCGGCTCCCCGGGAACGGCGGGCGAGCGGACGACGCCCCGGACGAGGTCGGCCGACGCCTGCACGAAGGAGGCGGGGCGGCCGAGGTCCAGCCAGTACGAGG
Organism: Streptomyces sp. URMC 127; assembly: GCF_051386535.1. NCBI lineage: Bacteria > Bacillati > Actinomycetota > Actinomycetes > Kitasatosporales > Streptomycetaceae > Streptomyces > Streptomyces sp. URMC 127. The sequence goes on along the minus strand of NZ_JBPQTW010000235.1, from coordinate 9,750 downwards.
CGTCGACCACGCCGTGCAGCAGCGCCCCGGAGGCCAGCAGCCCGGGGAACGTCTCGCGCTCGACGGAGACCGGCCGGCCGGTGGGGATGGAGTCGATGACGTCGCGCCGGAAGACGTAGGCGCCGGCGTTGATCTGGTCGGTGACGATCTCCTCGGGGCGGCGCGGCTTCTCGGTGAAGGCCAGGACGCGCCCGCCGGCGTCGGTGGGGACGAGCCCGAAGGCCCGCGGATCGGCCACCCGGGTCAGGTGCAGGGTGACGTCGGCCTGCGCCCGTTCGTGGCGGCGCAGCAGGCCCCTGATGTCGAGTCCGGTGAGGATGTCGCCGTTGAAGACGAGGACGGGCCCGGCGGGGCCGGTGGTGAGGGCCTCGGCGGCGCTGCGGATGGCGCCGCCGGTGCCGAGCGGCTCCTCCTCGGTGACGTAGGTCAGGCGCAGGCCGTGCGCGGAGCCGTCGCCGAAGTAGGGCTCGAACACCTCGGCGAGGTAGGAGGTGGCGAGGACGACGTGGCGGACCCCGGCGGCGCGGGCGCGGGCCAGCTGGTGGGCGATGAAGGGCACTCCGGCGGCCGGGACCATCGGCTTCGGCGTGTTGAGGGTGAGGGGCCGCAGGCGGGTCCCCTTGCCGCCGACGAGCAGTACCGCCTCTGTCATGCCACCGTCCTCGCCGTCGTCAGTGCACCGTGTCAGTTTTTGCGGCAATTTACACTACAATCAGTTCTCTGCGACATCTGCTACAAATGTCTGCTTTGCGTGGCGGCCATACCGGGACGACCGTAATGGGAGAGGCCCTTGCGACCCCTGCGATCCTTGCGAGCGGCGACCCCGGGGCTCGCGGCCCTCGGCCGGGAGTTCGCCAAGTTCGGCACGGTGGGCGGCCTCGGCATCGTCGTCAACCTCGCGGTCTTCAACCTCTGCCGCACGGTCACCGGGCTGCCCGTCGTGCGCTGCAGCGTGATCGCGACCGTGGTCGCCATCGCCTTCAACTACCTGGGGCTGCGTCACTTCGCCTACCGGGACCGCGACCGCAGCCGACGCAGCCGCCAGGTCGCCCTCTTCGCCGCGTTCAGCGCCGTCGGGCTGGTCATCGAGAACGGGGTGCTCTACGCGGCCACGTACACCTTCGGCTGGGACACCCCGTTCCAGAACAACCTCTTCAAGTTCCTGGGCATCGGCGCCGCCACGCTCTTCCGCTTCTGGTCCTACCGGGCGTGGGTGTTCAGGGCGCTGCTCCCGCCCGGCGCCGACGGCGCCAAGGACACCGGCAGCACCGACGAGACAGGCAGCACCGGCGGCCCCACGGATCACGGCGAGCCCTCGAACAGCACGAGCAACCCCGCCGCGTACCACCCCGAGACCACCGCACCTCCACCGTAGAGACACACCCGCACCCCAAGCGGAGCACGCGCGAGCGGCCTCGCCGCCAACAGCAGCAGAACCGGCAGGAACGGCAGCATGAAGCGCGGCTTGGACAGCGGCGAACCCGGCGTGCCCACTATCAGCACCCACGCCAGCGCGAGCGTCGCCACCAGCGGCCACGGCACCCGCCGGTCCCGGGCCAGCGCCCACACCCCCACCGCGCCCAGCACCAGCACCGCGATCACCGCGGCGGTCCGCAGGTCCGCCACCCGCCCGGCGTGCCGGTACAGCAGCATGTCCTTCAGCACGTGCGCCGTCCCCGCCCCGAAGTCGAACGACTGCCCCCACGCGCGCTCGGCCTCGAACCAGCCGTCGACGCGCCCCACCTTGCTCCCCAGGAACAGCCAGCTCGCGAGTATCCCCAGCGGAGCCGTCAGCAGGGCCACCCAGGCCCGCCAGGCACGCCGGGAGCCCCGCTGCCGCACCAGCTCCCAGCCGGCCGCCAGGGCGACCGTGCCCACCACCACCGACGCGGACGGCCGCACCGCCCCCGCCACGGCGCACAGCGCCGCCGCCGTCAGCCAGCGGCGCTGAAGCACGGCCAGCAGCGTCCAGATCAGCGCGGCGCTGAAGACGGCCTCCGAGTAGGGCACCCACAGGGCGAACGCGTACGGCGAGCACGCCCACAGCGCCACGCACGCGTACCCGGCGCCCGGCCGCCCGCCGACCGCCCGCACCAGCCGGAACACCCCGGCCGCCGCCGCGGACGCCGCCGTCCACGACACCACCACCCCGGCCCAGACCACGGGCAGCCCCGTCACCAGGTGCACCGCCCGGATCAGCCCGGGCACCAGCGGGAAGAACGCCAGCCTGCTGAACCTGGGCTTCCCGTCCGGGCCGTACGGGATCTCCACCGGATAGCCGTGCTGCGCGATGTGCAGGTAGTGGCCGCTGTCCCAGCGGCGCAGCACCGCCTCCGGCGCCCGCCCGAAGTGCCGGCTGACCAGCAGCATGACCGTGAATCCGACGGCCGCCACCACCAGGTAGAGGGCCACCGCCCGGGCGGTCTCGTACCGGGCGTACGCCGGTGGGCCCGGCCGGGCGGAGCTCCCGGCGGCAGGCCTCCGGGCGACTGCGGGAGCAGGGCCGGAGGGGGCGGCAAGGGCTGCTGAGGAGGGGGACGCGGGCCCGGAGGGGCCGGACGTCAACCGGAAAACGGCCTTCATCCGTCCCTCATAGCACGGCAAAAGGACGGCCCCGGGGGATTTGTCCCCGGGGCCGTCCCTTGTTCACTCCGGCGTCAGCGGTGCGTCATTTCCTCCGCGGATTCCCGCCGGCGCCGTGCTCGCGCGCCGTCAGGAGTGCGTCCGCAGCAGCGTGCGCATCGTCCGCATGGCGACCGACAGGTTCGCCAGGTCGAAGGCGTCCGACCCGCGGATCTCGTCGAGCGTGGTGCGCGCCCGGCCGAGGATCGCCGCGTTCTTCTCCTCCCAGGAGGCGAAGCGCTGCTCCGGCGTCGAGGAGCCGTTGCCCACCGAGAGGATGTCCGCGGTGAGCGCGGCGTGCGCCGCGTAGAGGTCCTCGCGGATGGAGGCGCGGGCCATGGACTGCCAGCGGTCGGACCGCGGCAGCTCGATGATCCGGTCCATCAGCTGGGTGATGTGCAGCCGGTCGGCGAGGTCGTAGTAGACCTCGGCCACGTCCAGCGGCTCCTTGCCGGTGCGGTCGGCGACCGCGACGACGTCCAGCGCGGGGAAGACGGAGGAGAAGCCCGCCACGCGCACGGCCAGCTCGTCCGGGACGCCGGCCGCCACCAGCTCGTCGTGGATGGACTGCCACCACTCCATGTCGGCGCCCTTGAGCAGCTTGGGCAGCTCGCCCCAGACCTTGGCCACGCCGTCCTGGAAGAACTCGATCGTCCCGGCCAGCTCCAGCGGCTGCGGGCGGTTGTTGAGCAGCCAGCGGGTGCCGCGCTCGACCAGGCGCCGCGAGTGCAGCCGGATGCGGGTCTGCACGTCGGCCGCGACCACGTTGTCCAGGCCCTCGACCGCGTCCCACACGGCGCCGAGGCCGAAGATGGCGCGGGCGGCGGTCTGCGCCCGGACGATCTCCTCCAGCGAGGCCCCGGTCTCCTCCCGCAGGCGGTGCAGGAAGGTGGAGCCGCCGCTGTTGACGGTGTCGTTGACCAGGACGGTCGTGATGATCTCCCGGCGCAGCGCGTGGCCGTCGACCTGCTCGCGGTAGCCCGTGGTCAGCGGCTGCGGGAAGTAGGCGTGCAGCAGCCGCTCCAGGTACGGATCGTCCGGCAGGCCGGTGGCGAGCAGCTCCTCGGCCGTGGTGATCTTGATGTAGGCGAGGAGGACGGCCAGCTCCGGCTGGGTCAGGCCGCGGCCCGCGGAGAGCCGCTCGCGGATCTGCCGGTCGGTGGGCAGGAACTCCAGGGCCCGGTCCAGGTGGCCCTCCCGGCCCAGGCGGCGCATGATCCGCTGGTGGGCGTGGAGCAGGCTGGGGGCCTGCTCCACGGCGTTGGCCAGGGCCGTGTTCTGCGCGTAGTTGTTGCGCAGGACGAGCTCGCCGACCTCGTCGGTCATCTCGGCGAGGAGCTTGTTGCGCTGCTTGACGGTCATGTCGCCGTCGGTGACGAGCGCGTTGAGCAGGATCTTGATGTTCACCTCGTGGTCGGAGGTGTCCACACCGGCGCTGTTGTCGATCGCGTCGGTGTTGATCCGGCCGCCGTTCGAGGCGAACTCGATCCGGCCGAGCTGGGTCAGGCCCAGGTTGCCGCCCTCGCCGACGACCTTGACCCGCAGGTCCTGGCCGTCGACGCGGATGGCGTCGTTGGCCTTGTCGCCGACCTCCGCGTGGGACTCGGTGGAGGCCTTGACGTACGTGCCGATGCCGCCGTTCCACAGCAGGTCGACCGGCGAGCGCAGGATGGCCTTCATCAGCTCGGCGGGGGTCATCTTGGTGACGCCCGCCTCGATGCCGAGGGCCGCCCGTACGTGGGCGTTGACCGGGATCGACTTGGCGCTGCGCGGGTGGATGCCGCCGCCCGGGGACAGCAGCTCCTTGTTGTAGTCGGCCCAGGACGAGCGGGGCAGCTCGAACAGGCGGCGGCGCTCGGCGTAGGAGACGGCCGCGTCCGGCGTGGGGTCGATGAAGATGTGCCGGTGGTCGAAGGCGGCGACCAGGCGGATGTGCTCGGAGAGCAGCATGCCGTTGCCGAAGACGTCACCGGACATGTCGCCGACGCCGACGACCGTGAAGTCCTCGGTCTGGGTGTTGTGGCCCAGCTCGCGGAAGTGGCGCTTGACCGACTCCCAGGCGCCGCGGGCGGTGATGCCCATGCCCTTGTGGTCGTAGCCGGCCGAGCCGCCGGAGGCGAAGGCGTCGCCGAGCCAGAATCCGTAGGACTGGGCGACCTCGTTGGCGATGTCGGAGAACGTCGCGGTGCCCTTGTCGGCGGCGACGACGAGGTAGGTGTCGTCCTCGTCGTGGCGGACGACGTCCTTCGGCGGCACGACCTCGCCGCCGACCATGTTGTCGGTGATGTCGAGGAGGCCGGAGATGAAGGTCTTGTACGAGGCGATGCCCTCGGCCAGCCACGCGTCGCGGTCCAGGGACGGGTCGGGCAGGCGCTTGCCGACGAAGCCGCCCTTGGCGCCCACCGGCACGATGACGGTGTTCTTCACCATCTGGGCCTTGACCAGGCCGAGGATCTCCGTGCGGAAGTCCTCGCGGCGGTCGGACCAGCGCAGGCCGCCGCGCGCGACCTTGCCGAAGCGCAGGTGCACGCCCTCGACGCGCGGCGAGTACACCCAGATCTCGAAGGCCGGGCGGGGCGCCGGCAGCTCGGGGATCGCCTGCGGGTCGAGCTTGATGGACAGGTACGGGCGCGGCCGGCCGTCCTCGCCGCGCTGGAAGTGGTTGGTGCGCAGGGTGGCCTTGATGACCGTGAGGAAGGCCCGCAGGATGCGGTCCTCGTCGAGGCTCGCGACCTGGTCCAGGGCGCCGTCCAGCTCCTCCAGCAGGCCGTCGGTGAGCTCGTTGCCGGCGCGCTGCAGCGCGGGCGACATCCGGGCCTCGAAGAGGTTGACCAGCAGGCGGGTGGTGTGGACGTTGTTGCTGAGGGTGTCCTCCATGTACGCCTGGCTGAAGGGCCAGGCGGCCTGCCGCAGGTACTTGGCGTAGGCGCGCAGCACCATGGCCTGGCGCCAGTCGAGGCCGGCGCGCAGCACGAGGTTGTTGAAGTTGTCGTTCTCCGCGGCGCCGGTCCACACGGCCGCGAAGGCCTCCTGGAAGCGGGTGCGGGCGTCGTCGCCCTCGATCCGCTCGGGCATGCGCAGCCCGAAGTCGTAGATCCACGCGGTGGTGCGGTCCGCGCAGCGCAGCTCGTACGGCCGCTCGTCGACGACCTCGACGCCGAGGCGCTGCAGGACCGGCAGGACGGCGGAGAGGGAGACCGGCTCGCCCGTGCGGTAGATCTTGAAGCGGCGCTCGCCGGGGGCCGCGCCGACCGGCTCGTAGAGGCTGAGCTCGAAGTCGCGGTCGCCGCCGGCGGTGGTCAGCTTCTCCAGGTGGCCGAGGTCCGCGACGGCGGCGCGCGGGGTGTGGTCGGCCTTGTAGCCCTCGGGGAAGGCCTGGGCGTAGCGGCGCAGCAGCTCGGCGGCGCGCTCCTCGCCGACCTCGGCGGTCAGCGTCTCGGCGAAGCCGTCGGCCCAGGAGCGGGCGGCCTCGACGAGGCGGGCCTCGATGCGGTCGGCGTCGGCGTCGGTGAGGTCGGGCAGGGTGGCGCCCGGCGCGACGCGGACGACGAAGTGCAGCCGGGAGAGGACCGACTCGGTGTTCCAGGCGGTGAAGTCGACGCTGGTGCCGCCGAGCTCCTCCTTGAGGATGTCGATCAGGCGCAGCCGCACGCCGGTGGTGTAGCGGTCGCGCGGGAGGTAGACCAGCGCCGAGTAGTAGCGCCCGTACTCCTCCTGGCGCAGGTACAGCCGCAGCCGGCGGCGCTCCTGCAGGTAGAGCACGCTGGTGGCGATGGAGCGCAGCTGGTCGGCGGAGATCTGGAAGAGCTCGTCGCGCGGGTAGGTCTCCAGGATCTGGAGCAGGTCGCGGCCGTCGTGGCTGTCGGGCGTGAAGCCGGCGTCGGCGAGGACCTTCTGGACCTTGCGGCGGATCACCGGCACCCGGCGCACGGACTCGGTGTAGGCGGCCGAGGAGAACAGGCCGAGGAAGCGGCGCTCGCCGATCACGTTGCCGTCGGCGTCGAACTTCTTGACGCCCACGTAGTCGAGGTAGGAGGGCCGGTGGACCGTGGCGCGGCTGTTGGCCTTGGTGAGGACGAGCCGCTTGTGCTCGCGGGCCTTGGCGCGGGCGTCGGCGGGCAGCCGGTTGAACGACGGGGACGCCGGGCGCGGGAGGTGCGAGTGCGGGCCGTGGTGGTCCTCGTCGTGGTGCGAGGGGTCGGAGCGCAGGATGCCCAGGCCGGTGCCGGGGACGGCGCTGAGCACGTCCTCCTCACCGCCCTCGGTGGCGATCTTCGTCAGCTCGTACTCGCGGTAGCCGAGGAAGGTGAAGTGGTCGGCGGCGAGCCAGCGCAGCAGCTCGCGGGCCTCGGTGGTCTCGGAGCCGGGAACGTCCGCCGGGGCGGGCTCCTCGGGGAGGGCGTCGGCGATGCGCAGGGCGGCGTCGCGCATCTTGGACCAGTCCTCGACGGCCTCGCGGACGTCGGAGAGGACGCGGATCAGGTCGGCGGCGATCTGCTTGAGGTCGCCGCGGTCGGTCTCGCGGTCGATCTCGACGTGGATCCAGGACTCGGTGAGGGCGTCGTGCGGCAGCACGGCGTCCTTGCCGCTGCCGTGGGCGTCGCAGCTGGAGCCGAGGACCTCGAGCAGACGGCCGGTGACGTCACGGCGCACGACCACCTGCGGGTGGATCACGACGTGGATGCCGCGGCCCTGGCGGGAGAGCTCGTTGGTGACGGAGTCGACCAGGAAGGGCATGTCGTCGGTGACGACCTCGACGACGGAGTGGCTGCACGTCCAGCCGTTCTCCTCGACCGTCGGGGTGTGCACCCGGACGTTGGCCGTGCCCTGCGGGCGGGTCTCGGCGAGGCGGTAGTGGGAGACGGCCGCGCCGAAGACGTCGACGGGGTCGCGCCCGGTCAGGTCCTCCGGCGCCGTGTGCAGGTAGTAGCGCTGGAGGTACGCGGTCAGGGTCTCCGGGTCGAGCCCCGCCTCACTCTTCGGCCCCGTCGGTTGCTGCCCCCCGGCCGGGCTGTTCTCAGCGACGCGGGCCGCCCTCTCCAGCAGCTCTGCCTTGGCTTCGTCCAGCTTGGTCTGCATGTCCTCTGGCTCCTGTCGCGCGCCGTTGCGTGACATAGGTGGTGAAGGCATCACGTCGCGACGCGGGGTCTCCGGTCGTCTTCGACGGTATGCCGGAATGAGGGGTGACAGGGGCGTTCGTGGCCAACTTCATGGGATTCGTGGCATCCACGCCATGCATGGAAGCGGCCACCTCCGTGGGACGCGCCCCGCCCGAGCGAACAGCGGCTCCCCGGGTGCCGGGGCACTCCGGGCGCAGGACAGGGGCGCCGTCGCCCCTGCTGGATATCGCGCTGATCACCTCGTAAGGCTATCGCCCTCCCGGGGGGAGCCGTCATGAGCCGTTTGTGTACAAAACCCGGACCGGAACTTTGACACTCTGCACAGCGCGGTCAGCCGGCCAGCCGCTCAGCCTCGGCGACGGCCTCCGCCAGCGTGTCCACCACGGGCACCCCGGCCCCGGCGAGCGCCGCCCGGTCGTGTGAACCGCCGGTGTAGAGCACGGCGTGCGCCCCCACGTGAGCCGCCGCCACCGCGTCGTCCAGGGCGTCGCCGATGACGACCGTGCGCACGGCCGGTATGCCCTCCAGGCCGGCTATGTGGCGCGCCATGTGCTCGGCCTTGCTGCCGCCCGAGGGGCCCGTACGGCCGTCGACCCGGAGGAACCTGCGCTCGATGCCGAAGGTGCGCACGAGCGGCAGCAGGTTCTCGTGTCCGTACATCGACAGGATCGACTGGGTGCCGCCGCTCTCCTGCCAGCCCTCCAGCAGCGTCTCGGCGCCCTCCGCGAGGCCGCAGCGCAGGTGGTGGTCGTGGTAGTGCCGCTGGAAGACCCCGTCCATGTGCTCCCACTCGGCGTCGGTGGGCAGCCGGCCCATCAGCCGCTCGTAGAAGCGCGGGATGGGGACGCAGTACAGCTCGCGGTACCGCTCCAGGGTGATCGGCTCCAGCCCTATCTCCGCGAACGCGGCGTTCGTCGCCGCCATGACCGCGTCGATGTCGTGGAAGAGCGTGCCGTTCCAGTCCCAGACGATGTGCGCACCGCGCGCCCCGTGCTTCCCCATGCGAAAACTGTACGTGCCCCCTGTGACAAAGCCGCTGACCTGGGGTTCCACCAGCAGGCGGGGTGATGGGGGCGCTAGATCAGGTTGGGGATCTCCTGCACGCCGAACCACATCAGGTCGTGGTCCTCGGCCCCGTCGACCGTGAACCGCGCGTCCTCGTCGCCGCGGTCCGCGGCGTCCAGGGCGGCGGCGGCCGCCGCGACGTCCTCCTCCGCGTCACCGGCGTCGACGTGCACGGCGGCGGCCTTCGACAGCGGCACGGCCGCCGACAGCCGCACCTCGCCGCAGGCGTCCCCGTCCGGCCCGCGCCGGGGGTCGGTGACGACGGCACCCTCCGGCACGTCGACGGCGACGACCACGCGGCGGCGCGGCGCCTGCGGGTCGGCGGCGAGCAGGCGCAGCGAGCCCTCGGCGGCGCGGCCCAGGGCCGCGTACTCCAGCTCCTCGACGTCGTCGGAGCGGTACCACTCGCGCAGGGCCGGGGTGACGGCGTAGGCGTCCAGCGGGGCCGGGCCCAGCGCTCCCGCCTTGTGCGCCTCGGCGAGACCGGGGAGGGTCAAGGGGACGTAGACGCGCATGACCGCCGCTTTCCTTCGATCCTGGGGACTTTTCGGTTGCGAGATCAGCATACGGGCGCGGGTCCCCCTTCGAAGTGCAGGTGAGGCGCAGGCGGGACGGGTGCGGGCGGCCCGGCGGCGCCCCTCCTCGCGCGGCGGCCCGCCCCGCAGCCCCGCACCGGCTGCGGGTCCCCCGGATAGGTGAAACGACGGCGGACCGTGCGGCCCGCGCCGCCGTCCTTGCCGGTCTCCTGGGCCCTGGAGAAGATCCCCGACGAAAGCTACCGCCCGGTAATCGACCGGGCCCGGCACCTCGGGGGGCGATCAGCATGAACCGGACCACCGGCAGCAGGACGGCCGGCAGCAGGCCCGCCGGCGGCAGGACGGCCGCCCGCACCACCAGGCCCGGCGCCACGAGCGCGCCCCCGCGCCGCACCGGCCTCCGGCGC
>NZ_JBPQTW010000234.1:0-10210 GCF_051386535.1 Streptomyces sp. URMC 127 | reverse complement strand
CTCGGGGCTGGGCCCCGCGATCCGCGGGGCCGGGCCCCGCCTGCGGGGACCGCACTGGATGACGTACTTCGAGGTCGCGGACACCGATGCCGCTGCGCTGCGGGCGGTGGAGCTGGGGGGTCAGGTGCTGCGGCCGCCGCAGGAGGAGGCGGCGGGGCGGACGGCGAGGGTCGCCGATCCGGAGGGGGCGGTCTTCACCCTGCTGCGGACGGCCCGTTGACGGGGTCGGGGGCGGGGTCCACGGGCAGCACGTCGGGCGAGAGGGCGGCGGCGCGGGCCGCGGCGGCCGTCAGCCTGCGGCGGTGGTGGCGCCGGCACAGCACCTCGTAACCGACCACGGTCTCCGGCTGGTTGACGTCGCCGACGACCACCTGCGCGCCCTCGACGACCATCTGCCCGCCCACCGTACGGGCGTTGTGCGTGGCCCGCGCGCCGCACCAGCACAGCGCCTCGACCTGCAGCACCTCGATGCGGTCGGCGAGTTCGACCAGCCGCTGGGAGCCGGGGAAGAGCTTGGTGCGGAAGTCGGTGGTGATGCCGAAGGCGAAGACGTCGAGATCGAGGTCGTCGACGATGCGGGCGAGCTGGTCGACCTGGCCGGGGTCGAGGAACTGCGCCTCGTCGGCTATGACGTAGTCGGCGCGGCCGCCCGCGGAGAGGTGGGCGACGATGTGCGCGTAGAAGTCGAAGCCCTCGCCCGCCTCGACGGAGTCGGTGACCAGGCCCAGCCGCGAGGAGAGCTTGCCCGCGCCGGCGCGGTCGTTGCGGGTGTAGATCATCCCTTGCAGGCCGCGGGCCGAGCGGTTGTGCTCGATCTGCAGAGCGAGGGTGCTCTTTCCGCAGTCCATCGTTCCGGAGAAGAACACCAGCTCGGGCATGGGGAAGCCAATGCCTTTCATAGGTCGGGGCGTTGTGGGGGGTGTGTGGCGTGGTGCGTACGTACGTACGTACGTACGTCAGGGTCGCACTTCGAGGAGCGGCACGAGCTGCTCCACGGGCGTCATGGAGCCGTGCAGCCCCACCATCGCGGACTCGTTCGGCTCGGTCTCGGTGGCGACGATCGCGATGTCGTCGCGGGCGGCGGCGACCACGTCGCCGATCCGGCCGTACACGCGGTCGTCGACGCCCTCGCCGGGCCGGCCGAACCAGCCCGCCTCGATGGCCTCGTCGCGGCTCGCGATCCACATCTGCTCGCCCAGCACCTCGCGCCACACGGCGAGGACGTCGGCGGCGGCGCCGGGCACCGCGTAGACGTGGCGGGCGCGCGCCTCGCCGCCGAGGAGGGCGACGCCCGCGCGCAGCTCCCAGTCCTCGTCGAAGTCGATGCGCGACTCCGGGTCGAACGGGATGTCGATCATGCCGTGGTCGGCGGTGACGTACAGCGCGGAGCGCGGCGGCAGCTGCTCGGCGAGGCGCTGCGCCAGGCGGTCGACGTACATCAACTGCCCGCGCCACTCGTCGGAGTCGACGCCGAAGCGGTGCCCCTTGCCGTCGACGTCGCTGTAGTACGTGTAGACGAGCGAGCGGTCCGCGGCGCCGAGCCGGTCGGCGGCGAAGTCCATCCGCTCCTCGCCGGAGAGCCGGCCGTGGAAGGTGCCGCCGCTCAGCGCGATCTTCGTCAGCGGGGTGTGCTGGAAGTCCGGGGCGGAGACCTGGCAGGTGTGCACGCCCGCCGCGTCCGCGAGCTGGAAGACCGTCGGGTACGGCTGCCAGGCGTGCGGGTCGGTCCAGGGGCGCCAGCGGAGCTGGTTCATCAGCTGACCCGTAGCCGGGTCGGCCACCGTGTAGCCGGGCAGGCCGTGGGCGCCCGGCGGCAGGCCCGTGCCGACCGAGGCGAGGGAGGTCGCCGTGGTGGACGGGAAGCCAGCGGTCAGCGGGTCCGAGCCGGCCATCAGCGAGTGCAGGAACGGCGCCTCGGCGGGGTGCGCGCGCAGCAGCTCCCAGCCCAGACCGTCGATCAGGAACACGCACACGCGGTCGGCCGGGGTGAGCTCCAGGCCCGTGGAGAAGCCCGGGACCCCCATGCCCGCCGCCGCGGCGGGCAGCAGATCGGCCAGCGAGCGACTGCCGTAGCGGGGCAGCGGGGCCGAGCGGGGGTCGAGGGGGGCGGGCTCGTGCCAGGCGGCGCCCGCCGTCATCGGATGGGACATCAGCGGGCGGTCGCCGCGGTCGCCGCTGTGGCTTCGGAGAGCGCCTGGGCGAAGGCCAGGGTCTGGCGGACCGTGTCCGGGCCGTCGCCGGCCTCGCTGACGCGCAGGCTCAGGTCGTCGGCCGTGGAGGAACCGGTGTAGCCGTGGTCCGCGTCGCAGTTGGGGTCGCCGCAGGCGGCGGGCTCCAGGTCGATCCGGGACACCGCGCCCCAGCCGATGTTCAGCACGACCTCGCGCGGCAGGGTGCCCGGCGTGTACGACTCGGGGTTGGCGACGACGCGGCTCAGCACGACCGAGGAGATCCGCTCCAGCTTCACGGACTCCGTGGAGGTGGTGGCGTACGGGGACGGCGACGTGCCGTCGGCGGCCTGCTCGTCGGTGTGGCTGACGATGAAGCGGGTGCCGGTGAGGACGAGGACGGTGACGTGGCGGCGCACCTCGTTGGAGTCGAACGTCGTCTCCTGGTGCACCAGGTACGACACGACCGGCTCCCCGCCCACTGCGGCCTCCACCGCCTCGGCCACGAGGGCCGGGTAGTAGCCGCTGCGCTCGATCGCCGCGCGCAGCCCTTGGGTCGTCGTACCGGTCTTCGCCATAAGCCCATCCTAAGGGGCCCACGGCCCCCGGCCGCCCGATGCGCCCGCCCCGGCCCCGCCCGCGCACCCCCGATGGGACAGGCATCACACGGAGCCCCCCGTTCCACCCCCGGAGCCTCCGCATACGGGGCCCGCCCCGCTGCCCGCCGCCACGGCGAGAAACCACGACGCCGCCGACCGGCGATGCCGAACCCACCTGCGCCCGGGGCCCGAGCACCCACACCGAAGGTGCGACGGCACCGCCGGGATCCGCCGTCGTGGCCGAGCGCCGCCGCGGCGGAGAAAACGGCACCCGGCCTCCAGGCAGACGGGCCCCGCCCGTCTCCCCCGCCGCCGCGGCGAGGAACCACTACGGCGCCGACCGGCGGTGCCGGACCCACCTGCGCCCCGGGCGCGAGGACCCGCACCGGAGGTGCGACGGCACCGCCGGGATCCGCCGTCGTGGCCGAGCACCGCCGCGGCGGAGAGAGGAGCACCGGCCCCTCAAGAGGCAGGGCCGGCCGGGCCGGCGGCGCCACCCCGCGGCGCGGGGGCGGGTGGTCGGGCGGGTGCAACCCGGTGGGCTGGGGCTGTCAGACCACCGGCAGGCTGCGCGGCCCCAGATCCGTCCGCGCCGGAGCCGGCGCGAGGCGGATCGTGGCGCCGAGGACGTGGACGCCCTGAGGCGCGACGATCACCGGTTCCAGGTCCGCGCCCACGACCTCCGGGTGGTCGTCGACCAGCCGGGAGACCCGTAGCAGGAGCTCCTCCAGCGCCCGCGTGTCCACCGGCGTGGCACCCCGCCAGCCGAAGAGCAGCGGCGCGGTGCGGATCGAGCGGATCTGCTCGGCGGCGTCCCGGTCGGTGACCGGGACGAGCCGGTGCGCGGTGTCGCCGAGCAGCAGCGAGGGCGCCCCCGCGAGCCCGAAGGAGAGGACCGCGCCCGCCGCCGGATCGATGGCCGCCCGGACCACCGTGTCGACCCCGCGCGGCGCCATGGACTGGACGACGAGCCGGGTCTCCTCGGGCTTGCCGAGGAGCTCGGTCAACTCGGCGTACGCGCGGCGCAGTTCCGCCTCGCCGCCGAGGTCGAGCCGGACGCCCCCGAGGTCGGCGCGGTGGCGCAGGTGCGGGGCCGTGGGCTTGAGGGCGACGGGGAAGCCGAGCCGCCCGGCGGCCCGTACGGCGCTGCCGGGGTCGGGCGCCGGCAGGGCGGGCAGCACGGCGATCCCGTACCGGGCGAGGAGCCGCTGCGTGTCGGGCGCCGAGAGGGTGACCGCACGGGGCCCCTCGGGCGGCGGCGCGAGGACGGCGCCGTGGGCCTCCAGGAGCACTTCGATGTCCGCGGCGGCGCCCGCCTCGTCGATGTCGTCGTACTCGGGGACGCGCCCCGGCTCGGCGGCGAGCCGCCGCCAGCGTGCGTACCGCGCGGCCTCGGCGAGAGCCCGTACGGCCCGCTCGGCGGCGGGGTAGGCGGGGATCCGCACCGCAGCTCCCCCGCCGTCGCCGGCGCCCGGCGGCTCCGCAAGGGCCTCCGCAAGCCCCGGGATCTCCAGGTGCACGACCGTCACCGGCTTGCCGGCCGGCGCGGCCGCGACCGCCTCCCGCAGCGCCCCGGCGAGGTCCGCCGCGGAGGCGTCCCCGACCCACGGGATGGCGGTGACGACGACGGCGTCGCACTCCTCGTCCGCGAGGGCCCCGGCCAGCGCCCGGCGGAAGTCGGCGGGCTGGGCGCCGGTGGTCAGGTCGTACGGCGGCTGGGGCCGCAGGCCGTCCGTGAGGCAGGCGTCGTAGGTGAGCAGGGCGAGGGACTCGGAGTTGCCGAGGATGGCGACGCGCGGGCCCGCGGGCAGCGGCTGGGAGGCGAGGAGCAGCCCCGTGTCGGCGAGCTCGGTGACCGTGTCGACGCGGATGACGCCGGCCTGCCGGAGCAGGTCGGAGACGGTGGCGTCGGGGATCCGGGTGGTCGGCACGGCGTGCCCGGTGGGCGCGGCGCCGCCGTGCCGGGCGCCCTTGACGACGACGACCGGCTTGCGGGCGGCGGTGCGCCGCGCGAGCCGCGTGAACTTGCGGGGGTTGCCGATGGACTCCAGGTACATGAGCACGAGGTCGGTGTCGGGGTCGTCGTGCCAGTACTGCAGGAAGTCGTTGCCGGAGACGTCCGCGCGGTTGCCGGCGGAGACGAAGGAGGAGATGCCGACGAGCCCGGCGGCGCGCCGGTGCAGCCCGGACAGCAGGGCGATGCCGATGGCGCCGGACTGGCTGAAGAGCCCTATCCGCCCGGCGGCGGGCAGCTCGGGCGAGAGGGAGGCGTTGAGGCGGACGCCGGCGGCGGTGTTGATGAGCCCGAAGGCGTTGGGCCCGATGATGCGCATCCCGTACGAGCGGGCCTGGCGCACCAGCTCGCGCTGCCGGTGGCGCCCGTCGGCGCCGCTCTCGCCGTACCCCGCGGAGAGGACGACGAGCCCCTGGACGCCGTGCTCGCCGCACTCGGCGACGACGGAGGGCACCTGATCGGCGGGCACGGCGACGACTGCGAGGTCGACGGGCCCGGAGATGCCGAGGACGGAGCGGTGGGCGGGCACCCCCTCCGGTTCGAGCCGGGCGGCGTCCTCGGGGAAGGCGTGGTTGACGGCGTGCACCTGCCCGGTGAAGCCTCCGGCGAGCAGATTGCGCAGGACGGTGCGCCCCATGCCGCCGGGGGCCCGGCCGGTGCCGATCACGGCGACGGAGCCGGGCGCGATCAGCCGCTGGACCGAGCGGGCCTCGGCGCGCTGCTCGCGGGCCCGCTGGACGGCGAGGGAGCGGTCGGTGGGCTCCAGGTCGAGCTGGAGGCGGACGACGCCGTCCTCGAAGCTGCGCTTCTGGGTGTAGCCCGCGTCCGTGAACACCTTGATCATTTTGGTGTTGGCGGGCAGCACCTCCGCGGTGAAGCGCCGGATGCCGCGCTCGCGGGCCACGGCCGCGATGTGCTCCAGGAGGGCGGAGGCGACGCCGCGGCCCTGGTGGGCGTCCTGCACGAGGAAGGCGACCTCGGCCTCGTCGGCCGGCGCGGACGCCGGCATGCCGCGGCCGTCGATGCGGTCGTAGCGGACGGTGGCGATGAAGTCGCCGCCGACCGTGGCGGCGAGGCCGACCCGGTCCACGTAGTCGTGATGGGTGAAGCGGTGCACGTCCCGGTCGGAGAGGCGGGGGTAGGGGGCGAAGAAGCGGTAGTACTTCGACTCGTCCGACACCTGCTCGTAGAAGCTCACCAGCCGCTGCGCGTCGCCGGGCGCGATGGGGCGCAGGTGGGCGGTGCCGCCGTCGCGCAGGACGACGTCGGCTTCCCAGTGGGCGGGGTACGCGTGCTCGTGCCCGGGTTGCGCCGGCGTCGTCTGCATGGGGCCAGCGTAAGGCCGGGCACCGACAACGAGGGCGCGGCGCCGGAGCACTCCCGGCACCGTGCGACACTGGTCTAGACAACCCCTACGACTTGAAGGGCAACACCATGGCTGAGCGCCGCGTCACCGTCGGCTGGGCCGAGGGCCTGCACGCCCGTCCCGCGTCGATCTTCGTCCGTGCGGCGACCGCCGCCGGCGTCCCCATGACGATCGCCAAGGCCGACGGCACCCCGGTCAACGCCGGCTCCATGCTGGCCGTGCTGGGCCTGGGCGCCCAGGGCGGCGAGGAGATCGTCCTGGCGAGCGACGCCGAGGGTGCCGAGGCCGCTCTGGACCGCCTGGCGAAGCTGGTCGCCGAGGGTCTTGAGGAGCTTCCGGAGACCGTCTGACGCGACGGGACCGCACGCGGCGGGGCCGCGGCAGCCGAGAGAGGCCGCCGCGGCCCCGTTGTCGTTCCCGGGTGAAATCCATGGCATTTCCGCCGCACCGGCAGGCCATTCCATAGGAATGAGACGGCCGGAGAACATTTCCTTCGGTAACTCCGGAACTCCGCCACTAATACGCGGATACGCGCGGCGCGCTTAAGAACCGGCGATCACCGTTCTCGCGGCCGGCTCCCTATTCCGGGCGCCCGCGCCCCCCGTCCGCGCCGCCGGCACGGAGCGCCGCAGCCGGAATTCCCCGGGCGCCCGGTCCGCACGGGCGGCCGCGAGGGCGCGGGCCCGCTCGGCGTCACCGCGGGCGACGGCGTCCACGAGGGCACCGAGCAGTTCCCAGGTGTCGACCGGCCGCACCGGCGGCTCCGCCGCGTACACCCAGGCGATCTTGAGCCGCAGCTGGGTGAGCAGCCCCGCGATGCTGGGGCTGCCGGACGCCTGGGCGAGCGTCTCGTCGAACCAGTCCCCCAGCGGCCGCAGCTCGCCCGTACGGCCGCCGCGCGCCCGCTCCTGGCCCAGCCTGACCAGCCCCCGCAGCACCTTCAGGTGCGCCTCCGTACGGCGCTGCGCGGCGCGCGCGGCGCCCAGCGGCTCCAGCAGGGCGCGCACCTCCAGCAGATCCGCCGCCTCCTGCTCGGTGGGCTCGGCGACGCACGCCCCGGCGTGCCGCCGGGTGGTCACGAACCCCTCCGAGGCGAGGGTGCGCAGCGCCTCGCGCACGGGCACGCGCGAGACGCCGTAGCGGCGCGCGAGGACCTCCTCGGTGAGCCGGCTGCCGGGCGGAAACGTGCCGGAAACAATGTCGTCACGAATCGCCGTGCACACGGCGTGCGCGGAAATGCGCCGGCTCTCCTGCGCCGCTGATCCCTCACTGTTCACGTACGGCCCCGCATGGGTGAACCTCCGCATAACCCCCGCGAAACGCGGCCGATTGACGTTTGTTCAGCGACTCTATTGCAGTGGCCCGCGATTTCCGACGGCGCACGGGAAGTCATCGATATGTTTTGGCCAACACGGGCCGGCCGGGAGCGGGAGCACGGGGCAGTCCGGGTACGGCGAAGGCCCCGGCCGGTGGGCCGGGGCCTTGTCAGGCGATCTCGTCGGGCGACGGGGCGCGCGGGGCGCCGCCGTCCGCGGTGTGTCAGAGGGAGACGCCGTGCTCCGCGAGGTAGGCGACGGGGTCGATGTCGGTGCCGTAGACGGCGCCCGTGCGGGCCTCGAAGTGCAGGTGCGGGCCGGTGACGTTGCCCGTGGCGCCGGAGAGGCCGATCTGCTGGCCGGCGGTGACGCTCTGGCCGACGGAGACGTCGATGGACGACAGGTGGCCGTACTGCGTGTAGGTGCCGTCGTTGTGCTTGATGACGACGTTGTTGCCGTAGGCGCCGCCCCAGCCGGCCTCGACGATGGTGCCCGCGCCGACGGCCTGGACCGAGGTGCCGGTCGCGGCGTGCATGTCGATGCCGGTGTGGCTGCCGGAGGACCACAGGCCGCTGGAGGCCTTGTAGGACGTGGAGACGTACGAGCCGGCGATCGGCGAGACGAAGGTGTTCAGGCGCTTGCGCTCCTGCTCGCGGGCGACGCGCTCCTTCTCCTTGCGCTCGGCCTCGGCCTTGCGCTTGGCCTCGTCGTCGGCCTTCTTGACGTCGGCGGCCTGCTGCTTGGCGGCGGCCTCGGCCTCCTGCACGGCGGTGGACTCGGCGGCGGAGCTGCTGAGGACCTGGGCCTGCTCGCCGATGCGGCCGGCGGTGTCCTCGCCGATGACGACGGCCTGGGTCAGGCCGGTGTCCTCGGTGGGACGGTGGGTGTCGTCGGGAGTGGCGGCCAGCGCCGGGGCGGCGAAGCCCGCGACCACACCGGTGGCGGCGAGGGTGGCTATGCCCGCCGCGTTCGCGCTGACGCGAACGGCGCGGCTCGGCTTGCGGTGCTTCCCGGTGGCACGAGTGAACGCCATGGGTGAGGCTGGTCCTTTCCTTCCCTCTCGCCTACCGGGTTAGCTGACGGGTTCGGAGCAGGAAGGTCTCCTACGGCTCCCTCCGGAAAGGGACCCGATTCACCCCAGGGACACTTGGGTCCCCGGCTCCCCTGGCTCGCGCCGTACGGGGACTCGGCGATGACTGCCCGGGCCGCGGATGCGACGCACATCTGACGGACAGACGCTTCGACGCTAGACGCCGTCACTTTCGATCGGCAAACAGAAGCCACGTTTTGTGTCCCACGCCACAGCACAGACGTGCAACCACTCCGCTAAACCGGACATTTGGCGGGCACACGCGCCTCTCGGGCGCGCGTGCCCGCCGGTTGACGGCGGGTCGGCGGGGCGGCCCGCCGCCGGGGCTCAGCCCGTGATCACGGTCACGTCGCCGATGCCGAGGGCCCGGACGGGCTCCTCGATCTGCGCGGCGTCACCGACGAGCACCGTCACCAGCCGGTCGACCGGGAAGGCGTTGACGACGGCGGCCGTGGCCTCCACCGTGCCCGTCGCGGCCAGGCGCTCGTACAGCCGCGCCTGGAAGTCGTCGGGGAGGTGCTGCTCGACCTGGTCGGCGAGCGTCCCGGCGACGGCCGCGGCCGTCTCGTACTTGAGCGGGGCGACGCCGACGAGGTTCTGCACGGCGGCGTCGCGCTCCTCGTCCGTCAGGCCCTCGGCGGCGAGGGTGCGCAGCACCGTCCACAGGTCCTGCAGGGCGGGGCCGGTGGAGGCGGTGTCCACGGAACCGCTGATGGCCAGCATGGCCGCGCCGGTGCCCTCCGGGGAGGACAGCAGTACCTGGCCGAAGGCCCGGACGCCGTAGGTGTATCCCTTCTCCTCGCGCAGGACGCGGTCCAGGCGGGAGGTGAGGGTGCCGCCCAGGCAGTACGTGCCGACGGACTGGGCGGGCCACACCGCGTCGTGCCGGTCGGCGCCGGTGCGGCCGATGAGGAGCTGTGTCTGGACCGCGCCGGGGCGGTCCACGATGACGACGCGGCCGGTGTCGTCGGCGGTGACCGGCGGGAGCGGGTACGGCTCGGCCGGGGAGCCCGTCCAGGCGCCGAGCGAGTCGGCGAGGGCCTCGTCGAGGTCGATGCCGGTGAAGTCGCCGACGACCACGGCGGTCGTGGTGGCGGGCCGGACGTGGGCCTCGTAGAAGGCCCGGACGGAGGCGGCGTCGATGCGGGCGACGGTCTCCTCCGTGCCCTGGCGGGGGCGGGACATCCGCGAGGAGGCCGGGAAGAGCTCCTTGGACAGCGCCATGGCGGCCCGGCGGGAGGGGTTGGCCAGCTCGTGCGGGATCTCGTCCAGGCGGTTGCCCACCAGGCGCTCGACCTCGTTGTCAGGGAAGGCCGGGGCGCGCAGGGCGTCGGCGACGAGGCCGAGGGCCTTGGCCAGCCGCGAGGCCGGCACCTCCAGGGAGAGGCGCACGCCGGGGTGGTCGGCGTGGGCGTCGAGAGTGGCGCCGCAGCGCTCCAGCTCGGCCGTGAACTCCTCGGCGGTGTGCTTGTCGGTGCCCTCGGACAGGGCGCGCGCCATGATGGTGGCGACGCCGTCGAGGCCCTCGGGCTCGGCGGCCAGGGGGGCCACCACGTTGATGTCCACGGCGACGACCTGCTGGCCGGGCCGGTGGCAGCGCAGGACCGTCAGGCCGTTGGGAAGCGCGCCGCGCTCGGGGGCGGGGAAGGCCCAGGGG
>NZ_JBPQTW010000233.1:0-10260 GCF_051386535.1 Streptomyces sp. URMC 127 | reverse complement strand
CGCAGCCCGAGGGTCAGCAGGAGCGCCTCCTCGACGGCGGCCTGCACCGCTTCCGTGCCGATGCGCCGGGAGACCGCCGCGAACGCCGGCGTGCTCCGCTGCAGCTCCTCGGCCACCTGGGCGGCGACCGCCGGGAGTTCCTTCCTCACCACCCGGGTCCACTCGCCGCGCGGCCGCGACCAGATGCGGTTCAGGATTTCGCACATCGTCTACCTCCGTACTTCCGTACCGGGCGCGAGGGCCGGAAGCCGTGAATTGCGGGCCGGGTCCCTCTCGCCTGAGTGGGCATCATCAGCAGTCGGCGGCCGCCGCGGGGACAGCCGTACGGGAATTTGTCACAGCGCGATAAACCTTATGAAGATCCTGCGGAGATGGACGATGCTTCCGCACATTCGGTCGCCGGTCCTCCGGCGGCCGGCCGGTCACCCGGCGTGAATTCGACAAGGCCCCTGTCGGCGGACGACGCCGATGCGAGGGATTTCCGGATTTCTCAGGAACACGGGCGGTTGCCGCAATCACCGGCGGCCACCTGTCGGAGACCCGCATGAACATGTCGCGAATGCAAACCATCCCACCGCCGCACACCCAGCACCCCCAGCCGAGGCCACAGCCGAGGCCGCGGGCCCGGCCGCGCGGCGGGCCCCGCCGCCGGGCCCGCGCCGCGGCCGGGCGCCGGGCCACCAGGCCGCGGGGCCGGCCGCAGGTGCGGCCCTCGGCCCGCCCGGCCCTGCCGGCGGCGATCCTGCTGTTCCTCGCCGTCGCCGCACAGGCCGGCGTGGCCGAACGGACGCAGGAGTTCCTCGACTTCGGCGCGGGCGTGCTCGCGCTCGTCTCGCTCACCTCCACGGTGCTGTGGGGTCTGGCCGCGACGGGCCGGCGGCTGCTGGGCCCTGCCCACCGCCTCCTCGCCCAGGGCGTGCACCGCGGACTGGCCGTGGCCGGGCTCGGCTTTCTCGCCCTGCACGTCTGGGTCAAGGTTGCCGAGGACCGTACCAGCCCGGCGGCCGCGGCCGTTCCGTTCGCCGACAACGGGCAGCCGTTCCTCATCGGCCTGGGCACGATGGCGGGTTACCTCTTCGTCGCCGTGGCCGTCAGCGGGGCGGTCCGCAGCGCGTTCAGCGGCGCCGGCGGCTCGCGCCGCTGGCGGGCCCTGCACATGGCGGCCTACCCGGCCTGGGGCGCGGCCCTGGTGCACGGCCTGCACGCGGGCCGGCCTGCGGCCGACTGGGCCACGGCGGCCTACGCGCTGTGCCTGACGGGCGTGGCCGCCGCGCTCGCCCTGCGGCTGCGCGCACGGCTGCGCGAGGAGCGCGCGGAGCGCACCGGCCCCGGGGGGCAGTCGTGATCCGCACCATGCCCGCCGGGCCCGCAGTGCCCTCCCTGGCCGCCGTCGGACCGCCGCGGCTGCTGGCGGGGCTGGACGAGACGGCGTGGATGGACCGCGAGGCCCACCTGGCCGTGCACGGCCCCGCCCCCGCCCCGGACGTGGAGGAACTCGCCGGGCTCGCCGAGGACACCGGGCTCCGGGGCCGGGGCGGCGCCGGCTTCCTCTTCGCCCGCAAGCTGCGGGCCGTCGCCGCGGCGCAGCGCCGCAAGGGCTCCGCCGCGGCCGTCGTCGTCAACGGCAGCGAGGGCGAGCCCAGTTGCCTGAAGGACACGGCCCTGCTGCTCTACGCGCCCCACCTGGTGCTCGACGGCGCGCTCATGGCGGCGCGGGCCCTCGGCGCCCACCGCGTGGCCGTGGGCGTGACCCGCCCCGACGCCGAGCGGTCGGTGCGCCGCGCCCTCGCCGAGCGGGAGGCGGAGCCCGGGCCGCGGGCCGACGTGACCCTGCTGCCCGAGCGCTTCGTCACGGGCGAGAGCTCCGCGCTCGTCCGCGGCATCGACGGCGGCCCGGCCCTGCCGTCCGGGCGCAGGGTCCGCACCAGCGAGAGCGGGCTCGGCGGCGTTCCCACCCTGCTCTCCAACACCGAGACGTTCGCCCAGCTCGCCGCCGCGGCACGGCTCGGGACCACGGGCTACGGCGCGTGCGGGCTGCCCACCGAGCCCGGGACCGTGATGCTGACCGTGGCCGGCACCCACGTCGTGGAGACGCCGACCGGCGTGCCCCTGACGTACGTCCTCGACCTGTGCGGGACCGCGCCGGGCCAGGGCGTGCTGGTCGGCGGCTATCACGGCAGCTGGCTGCCGCCGGACGCGGCCCGCGCGGCCACAATCTCCCGCGACTCGCTGGCCGCGGCGGGCGGCGTCCTCGGGGCGGGCGCGGTGCTGCCGCTGCCCGAGACGACCTGCCCCGTGGGCGAAGTCGTCCGGACGGCACGGTGGCTGGCGGCGCAGTCGGCCGGGCAGTGCGGGCCGTGCGCCCTCGGCCTGCCCTCGCTCGCGGACGCGCTCGCCGACGCGGCGGACGGCGGCGGGCAGCGCGCCCTGGACGCCGCGCGCGCCCGGATGTCCGCCGTGCGGCAGCGCGGCGCGTGCGGCCACCCCGACGGCAGCGCCCGCTTCGTGTCCTCCGCGCTGTCGGTCTTCGCCGACGAGTTCGCGGCCCACGCCCTCGGGCACGGGTGTGCCCGTCCCGTGCTCGGCACCCTGCCGCTGCCCGAGGACGGCCTGCTGCACACCTCCGTGTCCGGGGCGCGTGCGGACGCCTCCGCACGCGCCCCGGCCGAACAGCTGCTGGTGGACTGGACGCTGTGCCGGGGGCACGGCCTCTGCGCGGACCTGCTGCCCGGGCTGCTGCGGCTCGGCACGGACGGCTATCCGGAGCGGGCCGTGATGCCGCTGCCCGCACGGATGCGCGGGCGGGCCCTGCGAGCGGTGCGGCGCTGCCCCGCCCTCGCCCTGCGCATCGCGGCCGCCGGCTGAACGCCCCCTGCCGCTTTCTGTCACCTGATGACAAGTTTCCGGCCCCGCTGAGCGTACGGCGGGCCGGCCCCGTATCTCCCCTGCAACGGCGGACCCCCGCCGGCACACGAACAAAGGACGGATCATGAACAAGCTGCGTCACGCCTCCCTCGCGGGAGCGGCGATCACGGTGATGGTGCTCACGGCGGCCTGCGGCGGCTCCGGCTCGTCCGCGAAGGACGACTACGGCAAGGCCCCGGCCGGAAGCTCCTCGAAGATCGGCGACGGGTACGGGGCGGGCCCGGCCGGCTCCTACGGCTCCGGGGGCGCCGGGGACTCCTCGCAAACGCAGGCCAAGAACGCCCCGGCCAAGGAAATGACGGTGCGTGAGGCCCCGGGGATCGGCTCCGTCGTCGCGGACAGCGCCGGCATGACCCTCTACCGCTTCGACAAGGACACGGCGCAGCCGCCCGCCTCCCTGTGCGACGGCGACTGCGCGAAGGCGTGGCCGCCGGTGCCCGCGGGCGACGCGACCGCCGCCTCCGGGATCGGGGCGGCGGTCGGGGAGGTCCGGCGCTCCGACGGCACCAAACAGCTCACGCTCGCGGGCTGGCCCGTCTACCGCTACGCCAAGGACACCGCGCCCGGCGACACCAAGGGGCAGGGCGTCGGGGGCACGTGGAGCGCCTTCGCTCCCGACGGGAAGAAGGCCGGCGGCGGCAAGGGAGGAGCCCAGGAAGGAAAGCCGGACGCGAAGCCCGGAACGACTCCGGAGACGAAGCCGGAGCCGAAGCCGGACGCGCAGGCCCCCGCCGGCGTCTCGGTCTCCGACAACCCCGCCCTCGGCAAGATCGTCGTCGACGGGCAGGGGCGCACGCTGTACCGCTTCGACAAGGACAGCGCGTGGCCCATGAAGTTCGCCTGCACCGGCACGTGCCTGGACACGTGGAAACCGGCCGGGCCCGTCGACAAGAGCGCCGTGCGCGGGGTGCCCGAGAAGCTGATCAGCACGGTCACGCGGCCGGACGGCACGAAGCAGCTGGCGGTCGACTGCTGGCCGGTGTACTGGTTCACGGGCGACAAGAAGCCCGGCGACACCGCGGGCCAGGGCAAGCAGGGGTTGTGGTTCGCGGTGAACGACCAGGGCAAGAAGGTCACCTCGGCCCCGCAGAGCTGAGCAGGCCGCGGCCGGAAGTCCCCGGGGCGGAGGACACGCCTGTGCTCCTTACGGGTGCGCCCCCGGGGAGGTCGCGCCCGCGATCCGCCCCCCGCGCAGGACGCTCTCTCCGTGACCGCACCCACCCCGGGAGGAAGAGATGACCGCGTCCCGCGTCCGTACGTCCCTCGTGCTCGCAGCCGCGGCGGCCCTGTGCCTGCCCTGCACCCCGCCGGCCTCGGCCGCCGCGGCCCCCGCGTGCCCGGGAGGGTCCGTCTGCTTCTACAGCACCGAGAACTTCGGCGGGAAGGCCTGGGAGTGGACAGCCAACAGCGGCTACCGCGACCTGCCGCCGGTGCTGCACGACCACGTCGGCTCGTTCGTCGCCTCCACCGACGCCTGCTTCATGGGCTACCAGCCCACCGAGAAGCGCGTGACGCACAACGGGGACTGGCGTTCGGCCTACCTCAAGGACTTCGGCGGGAGGATGGACGGGGTGGGCCCGGGCAAGTGCTGAGGGCCGGAAAGCTCTGACGTCACATCACTTGAGGTGCTTGCCCCGCTCACGCCGTCCGTACGGCGGCCTCCCGGGCCAGCTCGCGCAGGGTCGTGCGGGCGGCGGGCGGGAAGGCGTCGTGGTCGAGGGCCTGTTCGGCCTGGGCGCAGCGGGAGCGGATGAGCTCCTCGACGGTCGCGGGGGCGCCGGTCTCGGCGAGCAGGCGGCGGATGCGGCCGGCGCCCCTCTCGTCCAGGCCGGGGTCGCCCAGCAGGGCGCGCAGGGTCCGCCGCTGGGCGGGGTCGGCGCGTGCGAGGGCCAGGGCGACGAGGGTGGTGTGCTTGCCGTCCCTGAGGTCGTCCAGGCGGGACTTGCCGGTCACGGCCGGGTCGCCGTAGACGCCGAGGAGGTCGTCGCGGAGCTGGAAGGCGTCGCCGAGGGGCAGGGCGTAGTCGCTGAGCAGGGCGCGGAAGTCCGGGCCGGCGCCGGCGAGGGCGGCACCGATGTGCAGGGGGCGTTCCACCGTGTACTTGGCGGTCTTGCAGCGGCCGATCGCGAGCGCGCGGGCGGTGCTCGCGGTGGGCCGGCCGGTGGCCAGCAGGTCCAGGCACTGGCCGTACATCACCTCGGTGCGCATCGCGTCGACCAGCGGCAGGACGTGCGCGAGGCGGCCGGGGCGCAGCCCGGCGGTGTGCAGGAGCTCGTCGGACCAGACCAGGGCGGCGTCGCCGATCAGGAGGGCGGTGCTGGTGCCGAGGCGGGCGGCGGAGGCGCCGCTGCGCCCGGCGCGGTGGCGGGCGGCGAGGGCCCGGTGGAGGGTGGGCCGCCCGCGGCGGGTGGCCGAGCCGTCCATGAGGTCGTCGTGGATGAGGGCGAAGGCGTGGAACATCTCCAGCGAGGCCGCCACCCGCAGGGTGGGGGCGGGGGTGCCGTGGCCGCCCGCCGCGTGCCAGCCGATGACGCACAGCAGGGGCCGCAGGCGTTTGCCCCCGGAAAAGAGGAAGTCCCGGAGGAAGGCGGTGACCACGGCAGGATGGCCGTCCTCGGCGGCCGCGCGGGCCTTCTTCTCCAGGAATGCGGACAGCACGGCGTCGACCCGGTCCCGGAGCGCGGGCAGGTCCAGAGGCGTGGTCGCGAGATCAAGGGTGGGCATGGGGCGGTCCCTCCGCTGTCGCGTCCCGGTCCGAGGGTACCGCGGGCGGGGCCCGTCCGGCAGCGGCGCCCGGGAGCGAAGGGAGCACCGCGGACCGGTCGTGCGTACGAGGAGGGGGCGGCGGGCGCCCCCGGGCGCGAGGCGCTCGGGGGCGGGGACCGCCGGTTGCGCCCGCCGTGACGCGGTGTCGCGGTGCTCGCCGTGTCGCGGTGCCCCGCCGTGCCGCAGCGCCACCGTGACGCGCTGTCAGAGTCGCGCGGGTGCCGCCGCTCCGACCGCGCGCAGGGCGCCCTGCAGGTGGACCAGGCCGTCGCCGGGCTCGCCGTGCTCCGCGTGCTCGACGGCGGCGACGACCAGGTGGTGGTCGCCGGTGCGGATCACGTCGCGCCGGGAGCAGACGAGCCGCGCGAGGCAGCCTTCCAGGAGCGGCACGTGGTGGGGGCCTCCGGTCCAGCGCGTGGGCGGTGCGAACCGGTCGGCGCCCCGGGCGGCGAACCGTTCCGCCAGCCCGGTCTGGCCGGCCCCCAGGACGTGGATGCCGAACCAGCGCGCGTCCTTGATGCGCGCCCAGGTGGACGAGGAGTCGGCGAGGGCGAAGGAGACCAGGGCGGGCTCGGCGCTGAGCGAGGCGAAGGAGGTGATGGTCACCCCGGCGGGCCCGGCCGGGGTGGGCGCCGTCAGGACGGCCACGCCCGACGCGTGGGCCCGCAGCACCGAGCGCAGGGTGGCCGCGTCGACGGTCACCGGCCGGCCCCGGTCCGGGCGAGGTCCGGGCGGGCCGTTCCCGGGTGCCCGCCGAGGAAGCGGACGGGTGCCCCCGCGAGGTACGCCCGGATGTCCTCGACGGCCTGGCCGTAGTAGGCCGCGTAGTTGGCGCGGGAGACGTAGCCGAGGTGCGGGGTCGCGAGGAGGCGCGGCGAGGTGCGCATCGGGTGGTCCACGGGCAGCGGCTCGACGTCGAACACGTCGACGCCCGCGCCCGCGATGACGCCGGTGTGCAGGGCCTCGACGAGCGCATCCTGGTCGACGATCGCGGCCCGGGAGGTGTTGATCAGGTAGCTGGTGGGCTTCATCCGGCGGAGCTCCGCGGCGCCGACAAGACCTCGCGTCCGCTCGCTCAGCGCGAGGTGGACCGACACGAAGTCGCCGGTCTCCAGCAGCTCTTCCCTGGAGGCGGCCAGGCGGACGCCCACCTCGTCGGCGCGCTCGCGGGTGAGGTTGTGGCTCCAGGCGACGACGTCCATGCCGAAGGCGAGGCCGACCCGGGCGACGCGGCTGCCGATCTTCCCCAGGCCGAGCAGGCCGAGGCGGCGGCCGTGCAGGTCGGCGCCGACGGTGGACTGCCACGGGCCGCCAAGGCGCAGGGCGGTGGCCTCGGGCACCAGGCCGCGGGCGAGGCCCAGGATCAGCGCCCAGGTCAGCTCGGCGGGCGGGGTCGGGGAGCTGTCCGTGCCGCACACGGTGACGCCGTGCGCCTCGGCGGCGGCGTAGTCGATGACGGAGTTGCGCATGCCGGTGGCGACGAGCAGCTTCAGCCGGGGCAGCCGGGCGAACAGCGACGCCGGGAAGGCCACGCGCTCGCGGAGGGTGACGACGATGTCGAAGCCGGCGAGGGCGGCGGCGAGCTCCTCCTCGGCGGCGAAGTGACCGGGAAACGAGACGACGTCGACGTCCTCGGCGACGGGCGACCAGTCGGCGGCGGTGGCCGCGGCGGACTGGAAGTCGTCGAGCACGGCGCAGCGGAGTTTCATGTCAGCACTTTCCCTCGGGATGTGAGTGACGGTCACGGTGACGGGATGCGCGGATGCGCGGTGCGGCCCCGGTGAGCCCGCGGCCCGGCAGGCCGGTGCGGTACGCGGGCGGGCGCGCGGCCCGTCTGCGGCCCTGCCCGTGGCCGGGCCGCGGCGGCGGGCTGCCGCGCGGGCAGCGGTCCGGGGCGGCGAGCCCCGCCCGTCTGGACGCCGGCCGCGCGGGCCCGGCGATCAGGGCGGAGGTCCGGTGGCGGCGGCCGGGAGAGCAGCCGGCCGGCGGCGCCCCCGGGGCGGTCGGCGGCGGTCCGGGCGCGGTGAGGACGGCCGCTGCAGTGCGTCGTACGAGGCCGCTCGCGGGCCCGCGGCGGGCGTGGCCACCCGTGAAGTCCTCGGCATGGGCGCGGCCGTAGCCGCCGGGACCGGGACGGCCCTGCGGCGCACCTGCCGGGCGGCGCCGGCGCCCTCCGCGCCGATGGCGCGCCGCTCATCGGCCGGCGCGGCCGAGGCCCCGCCGGGGCGGCACCCCGCGTTCCCGGAAGGCCCCGCGCCCGGATCGTGATGCGCCATGCCGGAACTCACGCCCCTCCCCCGAAGGCCCGGTTTTCGATCATCCTGGCCAAGGCCGCCGAGCGAGGTCAATGGAGGCCGGACAGGCCGGTGGGGTGATCCGGGACACAGGCGGCCGGGGGCTCCGTGAGGAGCTCCGCCGCGCCTGCCGCCTCCAGCGGCGGACCCGTCGCATACTGCGGTCAAGTGTCCGGGTGGGGAACCGGTGACCAGGAGGACCTGCCCGCCATGACGTACGCATCGCCCGGCGCCCGGACGGCCCGGCCCGGGTTCACGCCCCGCCGCAGCCTGCTCTGCGCGCTCGCCGCCACGGGCGGGCTCGTGACGAGCGCCGGGCCCGCCCTGCTCACGGGCCCCGGCGGTGCGCGGCGCGCCGCGGTGGCGGCGCTGCCCGGCGGGACGCCCCGCTTCCCCTCCCGCGCCGCGCCGCCCGGCGCGCGGCGAAGGGCGCGGCCGGACCGGACGAAGGCGCAGGAGATCCGGGCGGAGTTCCTCCATGCGTGGGAGGGGTACAAGCGGTACGCCTGGGGGCACGACGAGGTGCTCCCGGTGTCGGGCCGCTACCGCGAGTTCTTCGCGAAGAACCACCCGGTGGGCCTGTCGATCATCGAGGCGGTCGACACGCTGTACCTGATGGAGCTCGACGACGAGGTCGGCCGCTGCGTCGACTGGATCAAGAGCCGCCTGGACTTCGGCGTGAACGCCGACTTCCAGGTCTTCGAGGCCGTCATCCGGCTGGTGGGGGGCCTGCTGTCGGCCCACCTCGCCACCGGTGAGAAGGAGTTGCTCAGCCTCTGCACGGACCTCGCGGACCGGCTGCTGCCCGCCTTCACCGCCTCCCCCACCGGCATGCCCTACCGGTACGTCAATCTGCGGACCGGCCGCGTCCGGGGGGCCACGCTGCCGCTGGCCGAGATCGGCACCAGCGTGCTGGAGTTCGGGGTGCTGTCCCGGCTGACGGGCGACGCGCGGTACCGGCGGGCGGCCGAGGGCGCCCTGCGCTCGGTGGCCGGGCGGCGGTCGTCGCTCGGCCTGCTCGCCACCCGGATGAACGTGGAAACCGGCCGGTGGGCCGACCGGGAAAGCGTCGCCGTGAACCCGCCGGCGGACTCGTTCTACGAGTACCTGTGGGGCGCGTGGGTGATGTTCGGCGACACGGAGTGCCGGGATTGGTTCCGGGCGTTCGCGGCCGCCATGCGGCGCCACCAGGCCGAACACGTGGACGGGCAGCTCTGGTTCAAGCACGTCGACTTCGCGACCGGCGAGCTCATCAGCCGCCGGGCGTCCGCGCTGTCCGTCGCCGTGCTGCCGGTCGGCGGGGACAACGAGCTGGCCGCCGGCCACTACCGGTCCTGGACGGCCGTGCTCGACAAGTACGAGGTCGTCCCCGAGGAGATCGACTACGGCCGCGGGCTGAAGGTCCTCAGCCCGCGGAACGACCTGCGGCCGGAGTACGCCAACTGCGCCTTCCAGCTGTACTGGCAGACCGGTGACCCCTACTACCGCACGACGGCGTGGCGCTACTTCCAGAACCTGAAGCGGCACCACCGCGTGCCGGGCGGCTACACGGTGCTCACCGACGTCACCAGACGGCCGATGGCCAAGGGCGACCTCTGCCCGGCGTACGTCTTCGCCGAGAACTTCAAGTGGCTCTACCTCACCTTCGCCGACGCTCCGCGCTTCGACTACGAGCGGGGCTGGCTCAGCACGGAGGGGAAGGTCCTCGACGGCTTCCGGGACGTGTGAGCACAGCCGTCCGGGCCCGGAGGTCAGGGCTTGAGCTGCTGCTTGACCTCGGCGACCTGCGGGCCGGTGTCCGCGGCCGGGACCTTCCAGCGGTCGTCGCTCTTCGTCCCGTCCGTGTAGACGAGCGTGCCGCCCCCGGCCTGGGCGGGGGTGAGGTCGAAGACCTTGGCGCGCACCTGAGAGGTCCCCGGTGCGATGCCTCCGGAGTGCCGGTACTTCTCCAGGACCGCCTTGGCGGCGTTGCCGTTGCCCGCGGGGACGGACTGCCCGTCGGCGGCGACCCAGCGCCAGCCGCCGCCCCCGGCGGGTGCCTCCTCGTCGGCTGGGTTGGCGCTCAGCGACTTCTCCAGCAGCGTGACGACGGCGAACGTGCCGTGCTGCGGGGTCACCCGGCCGACCGCCCGGGCGTAGACGACGGTCGTCGGGGTGATCTCCAGGATGCCGACCGTGCCCGCCCCGACGGTCCGCGACGGCTCGCCGAAGGCGAGTGCGGCGCCCTTGGGGCTGCCGGGGGCGCCGGGGGTCCGTTCCGCCAGGCGGGACTGCA
>NZ_JBPQTW010000232.1:0-10371 GCF_051386535.1 Streptomyces sp. URMC 127 | reverse complement strand
CCGCCTGCTTCAGCGCCGAGCGGTCGACCTTGCCCTGCTTGGCGAGCTCGGTGAGCACTGCCAGGACGATCGACTGGGCGTCGATGTGGAAGAAGCGACGGGCCGCGCCACGGGTGTCGGCGAAGCCGAAGCCGTCCGCACCCAGCGACTGGTACGCACCCGGCACCCAGCGCGAGATCTGGTCCGGCACGGCACGCATCCAGTCGGAGACGGCCACGAACGGACCCTCGGCGCCCTGGAGCTTCTGCGTCACGTACGGGACGCGGAGCTCCTCCTCCGGGTGGAGGAGGTTGTGCTCCTCCGCCTCGATGGCGTCCTTGCGGAGCTCGTTCCACGAGGTGGCCGACCAGACGTCCGCCTTGACGTCCCACTCCTCGGCGAGGATCTTCTGGGCCTCGATCGCCCACGGCACCGCCACGCCCGAGGCGAGGATCTGGGCCGGGATCGCGCCCTTCTCACCCTGCGAGAAGCGGTACAGACCCTTGAGGATGCCCTCGGCGTCCACGTCCGCCGGCTCGGCCGGGTGCTGGATCGGCTCGTTGTAGACGGTCAGGTAGTAGAAGACGTCCTCGGCGTTCTCGCCGTACATCCGGCGCAGACCGTCCTTGACGATGTGCGCCATCTCGAAGCCGAACGCGGGGTCGTAGGAGACGACGCCCGGGTTGGTGGACGCCAGCAGCTGCGAGTGGCCGTCGGCGTGCTGCAGGCCCTCGCCGGTCAGCGTGGTGCGGCCGGCGGTGGCGCCGAGCACGAAGCCGCGCGACAGCTGGTCGGCCATCTGCCAGAACTGGTCGCCCGTGCGCTGGAAGCCGAACATCGAGTAGAAGACGTAGACCGGGATCAGCGGCTCGCCGTGCGTCGCGTAGGCCGAGCCCGCGGCGATCAGCGAGGCCGTGCAGCCCGCCTCGGAGATGCCGTCGTGCAGCATCTGGCCGGTCGGCGACTCCTTGTACGCGAGCAGCAGCTCGCGGTCCACCGACTCGTACTGCTGACCGAGCGGGTTGTAGATCTTGGCCGACGGGAAGAACGCGTCCATGCCGAAGGTGCGGTACTCGTCGGGGGCGATCAGCACGAAGCGCTTGCCGATCTCCTTGTCCCGCATGAGGTCCTTCAGGATGCGGACGAACGCCATGGTGGTGGCGATCGACTGCTGGCCCGAGCCCTTCTTGGCGGAGGCGTAGGCCTTGTCGCCCGGGAGGACCAGCGGCTTCGACCGGTCGACGCGGGTCGGCACGTAGCCGCCGAGCGCCTTGCGGCGGTCGTGCATGTACTGGATCTCCTCCGAGTCGCGACCCGGGTGGTAGTACGGCGGCAGGCCGGACTCCAGCTCCTTGTCGGCGATCGGGATGTGGAGACGGTCCCGGAAGCGCTTGAGGTCCTCGACCGTGAGCTTCTTCATCTGGTGGGTCGCGTTGCGGCCCTCGAAGTTCGGACCCAGGGTCCAGCCCTTGACGGTCTGCGCCAGGATCACGGTCGGCTGGCCCTTGTGGGCCTTGGCCGCCGCGTACGCCGCGTAGATCTTCTTGTGGTCGTGACCACCGCGGCCCAGGTGCAGGATCTGGTCGTCGGTCATGTTCTCGACCATCTTGCGGAGACGGTGGTCGTCGCCGAAGAAGTGCTCGCGGATGTACGCGCCGGTCTCGGTGGCGTACGTCTGGAACTGGCCGTCGGGGGTGCTGTTGAGCTTGTTGACCAGGATGCCGTCCCGGTCCTGAGCCAGCAGCGGGTCCCAGGAGCGGTCCCAGACCAGCTTGATCACGTTCCAGCCGGCGCCGCGGAACTGCGACTCCAGCTCCTGCATGACCTTGCCGTTGCCGCGCACCGGGCCGTCGAGGCGCTGCAGGTTGCAGTTGACGACGAAGGTCAGGTTGTCCAGGCCCTCACGGGCGGCGATGGACAGCTGGCCGAGCGACTCCGGCTCGTCCATCTCGCCGTCGCCGAGGAACGCCCACACGTGCGACTTGGAGGTGTCGGCGATGCCGCGCGCCTCCATGTAGCGGTTCATGCGGGCCTGGTAGATCGCGCCGAGCGGGCCGAGGCCCATCGAGACGGTCGGGAACTCCCAGAAGTCCGGCATGAGCCGCGGGTGCGGGTAGCTGGACAGGCCGTAGGGGGCCTTCGACTTCTCCTGGCGGAACGAGTCCAGGTGCTGCTCGGAGAGCCGGTCCAGGAGGAACGCGCGGGCGTAGATGCCCGGGGAGGCGTGGCCCTGGAAGAAGATCTGGTCGCCGCCGTCGCCCTCGTCCTTGCCGCGGAAGAAGTGGTTGAAGCCCACGTCGTACAGCGAGGCGGAGGAGGCGAAGGTGGCGATGTGGCCGCCGACGCCGATGCCCGGGCGCTGCGCCCGGGAGACCATCACGGCCGCGTTCCAGCGGGTCGCGTTGAGGACCTTGCGCTCGATCTCCTCGTTGCCGGGGAAGAACGGCTCGTCCTTGGTCGCGATGGTGTTGACGTAGTCCGTGCTGCGCATCTCGGGCACGGCGACGCGCTTCTCGCGAGCCCGCTCGATCAGGCGAAGCATGAGGTAGCGGGCACGTTCCCGGCCTCGCTCATCGACGGCTGCGTCGAGCGAGTCGAGCCACTCCTGGGTCTCTTCGGGGTCGAAGTCCGGGACCTGGCTGGGAAGGCCGCCAATGATGATCGGGTTGCGATCGGATCCGGAAGCCACGCTGTTCCTTCGCTGTTCGGTCGTGGTCGTGCTCTGCACGCGGTGTTGCTGCGCACGCGGTCAAATATGGGGCTGCTTATCTGGCGCCGGCTCCCATCGTGGACCGCGGCGGCGGAAACGTCATCTCTACTGGGCGGTAACCACCACTGGTGAGACGAAGCAGCGTTTGTTGGTCGCCCGGGGCGGCCAAATCGCAACCTTACGCCCCCAATGGAGGTTCCTCGTGTACGGCTGTTCGGGGTCGCTCCCCGGAATCACATGGAGTAACTTCGCAAATGGGGCAAAGTTCTGTGTTGTGAATCACTCGCCCCTCCCGCCACAGGGTTGGAGTTGCCACAGGACGTCCGCGTCCGTCAACGTTTCGGCGGTCTCGATGGCCGGGTACTTGCGCGATCCGTCCGTCACGTGTGGACTACGCCCATCGTTTCGCGTACGCGCGAGCCGAATGCAACGTCTCGAAGGATGACAGGAGGAAATCCGTGAGCGCGACCGCGGACCACGCGGAGGAGCGGACCAATCCGGCCGCAAGGCTGGGTTTCGAGCCCGGACAGGTGGTCCAGGAGATCGGTTACGACGACGACGTCGATCATGATCTCCGTGAAGGTATCGAGTCCCTCATCGGCCAGGACCTCGTCGACGAGGACTATGACGACGTGGCCGACGTCGTCCTGCTGTGGTTCCGGGATGAGGACGGAGACCTCACGGACGCGCTGGTGGACGCCATCGGTCTGCTCGAGGACGGCGGGGTCATCTGGCTGCTGGTCCCCAAGACCGGCCGTGACGGCTACATCGAGCCGAGCGATGTGAGCGAGGCGGCCCAGACCGCGGGTCTGAGCCAGACCAAGAGCATCAGCGTGGCCAAGGACTGGACCGGCGCCCGCCTGGTCGCCCCCAAGCGCTAGCCCCGGCTCCTCAAAGGGGTGCCGCGCCGCCACGGCGCCGCCCCGGACCCTTTTGCACCCCCGGCGACCCCCGGTCGCCGGGGGTGCGGTGTTTCCCCGCGGGGGGCGGTGACAGACTGGGCGCGCCGACAGGACCAGTCACCAGAAAGGTGTTCCCCATGGCTATCGCCGTAGGCGACAAGGCTCCGGACTTCGCGCTGCGCAACCAGCACGGCGAAACCGTCCGGCTCTCCGACTTCCGCGGCGAGAAGAACGTCGTCCTGCTCTTCTACCCCTTCGCCTTCACCGGCGTGTGCACCGGCGAGCTGTGCGCCCTGCGCGACGAGCTGCCGAAGTTCGTCAACGACGACGTGCAGCTGCTCGCGGTCTCCAACGACGCCCCGTTCTCGCTGCGCGTCTTCGCCGAGCAGGAGGGGCTCACCTACCCGCTGCTCTCCGACTTCTGGCCGCACGGCAACGTCAGCCGCGACTACGGCGTCTTCGACGAGGAGAAGGGCTGCGCGGTGCGCGGCACCTTCATCATCGACAAGGAAGGCGTCGTGCGCTGGACGGTCGTCAACGGCCTGCCCGACGCGCGCGACCTGAACGAGTACACCAAGGCGCTCGCCGCTCTCTGAGCCGGTCGCGCCGAGAAGCATGCCATCGCCGGGAACCGGTCACTAGGATCCAGACGTTGACCGGTTGCCATCGCACAACGGGGGCGCGGGGACCGACCCAGCCCCCCGAAAACCAATGGAGGACTCGTGGGAGTCAGTCTCAGCAAGGGCGGCAACGTCTCGCTGACCAAGGCGGCCCCGAACCTGACCGCGGTCATCGTCGGTCTCGGCTGGGACGCCCGTACCACCACCGGTACGGACTTCGACCTGGACGCCAGCGCGCTGCTGACGAACGACCAGGGCAAGGTCGCCAACGACCAGAACTTCGTCTTCTTCAACAACCTCAAGAGCCCCGACGGCTCCGTCGAGCACCAGGGTGACAACCTCACCGGTGAGGGCGAGGGCGACGACGAGGTCATCAAGGTCAACCTGGCCGGCGTGCCCGCCGACGTCGCCAAGATCGTCTTCCCGGTCTCGATCTACGAGGCCGAGTCCCGGCAGCAGAGCTTCGGCCAGGTGCGCAACGCCTACATCCGCGTCGTGAACCAGGCCGACAACACCGAGCTGGCTCGCTACGACCTCAGCGAGGACGCCTCGACCGAGACCGCCATGGTCTTCGGCGAGCTCTACCGCCACGGCTCCGAGTGGAAGTTCCGCGCCATCGGCCAGGGCTACGCCTCGGGCCTGCGCGGCATCGCCCAGGACTTCGGCGTCAACGTCTGATCCAGACAGCCGTCCGCGTCCGGCGCCGCACCCCCGACCCCGGGAGTGCGGCGCCGGACGCGCACCGGCGCCCCGCAGCACACCCCGGGGCGCCGGCGATCTCGACTCGGGGAGGAAACAAGATCATGGGCGTCACGCTCGCCAAGGGAGGCAACGTCTCCCTCTCCAAGGCCGCACCCAACCTCACCAACGTGACCGTCGGTCTCGGCTGGGACGCGCGCTCCACCACCGGAGCCCCCTTCGACCTCGACGCCAGCGCCCTGCTGTGCGCCACGGGCCGCGTGCTCGGTGACGAGTACTTCGTCTTCTACAACAACCTCAAGAGCCCCGAGGGCTCCGTCGAACACACCGGCGACAACCTCACGGGTGAGGGCGAAGGCGACGACGAGACGATCCTGGTCGACCTGACCAAGGTCCCCGCCGCCTGCGACAAGATCGTCTTCCCGGTCAGCATCCACGACGCCGACGTCCGCGGCCAGAGCTTCGGCCAGGTCAGCAACGCCTACATCCGCGTCGTCAACCAGGCCGACGGCTCCGAGCTCGCCCGCTACGACCTCAGCGAGGACGCCTCCAGCGAAACCGCGATGATCTTCGGCGAGGTCTACCGCTACGGCGGCGAGTGGAAGTTCCGGGCGGTCGGTCAGGGGTACGCATCAGGTCTGCGCGGCATCGCCCTAGACTTCGGGGTCAACGTTTCGTAAAGCCGCGCACGGCGCGGGGGAAACCCCATAACGAAGGATTGGGTAGCCAGTGCTCCTGAAAACCTTTGGTTGGTCGTTCGCCATCACGGCGGCCGGACTGGCCTTGGCCGGTGTTCTCTGGGGGTGGCAGGGGCTCGCGATCGTCGCGATACTGTCCGTCCTCGAGATCTCGCTCTCGTTCGACAATGCGGTCATCAACGCCGGAATCCTCCGGAAGATGAACCCGTTCTGGCAGAAGATGTTCCTGACCCTGGGCATCCTCATCGCCGTCTTCGGCATGAGGCTCGTCTTCCCGGTCGTCATCGTCGCCATCACGGCGAAGCTGGGACCGATCGAGGCGGTCAAGGTCGCGATTCAGGACCACGACCGCTACGAAGCCCTCGTCACCAGCGCCCACCCGGCCATCGCCGCCTTCGGCGGCATGTTCCTGCTCATGATCTTCCTGGACTTCATCTTCGAGGACCGGGACATCAAGTGGCTCGCCTGGCTGGAGAAGCCGCTCGCCAAGCTCGGCAAGCTGGAGGCCCTCTCCATCGTCGTCTCCCTGGTCGTGCTGATCATCGCCGCCACCACCTTCGCCACCGCCGTCCCGGTGCACGACGGTGAGGGCACGATCGACAAGGCCACCACGGTCCTGCTCGCCGGAATCGGCGGTCTGGTGACCTACCTGGTCGTCGGCGGCATCTCCGACTTCTTCGAGAACCGCCTGGAGGAGGCCGAGGAGGAAGAGGAAGAGGCCGAGGAAGCCCAGGAAGCCGCCGCCGGGGGCGCCGCCGCGAAGAAGGGCGGCTCGGCCGTCGGCCTCGCCGGCAAGGCCGCCTTCTTCATGTTCCTCTACCTGGAGGTCATCGACGCCTCCTTCTCCTTCGACGGTGTCATCGGCGCCTTCGCCATCACCAACGACATCTTCGTGATGGCCCTCGGTCTCGGCATCGGCGCCATGTACATCCGGTCCCTGACGGTCTTCCTCGTCCGCAAGGGGACCCTGGACGACTACGTCTACCTGGAGCACGGCGCGCACTACGCCATCGGCGCGCTCGCCGTCATCCTGCTGATCACCATCAAGTACGAGATCCCCGAGGTCGTCACGGGTCTCATCGGCGTGGTGCTCATCGGGCTGTCGTTCCTGTCCTCCGTGATGCGCAACCGCAAGGAGGCCGAGTCCGGGGACGGCTCCGGGAGCAAGGCCGAAGTCGCCTCCGGGGTGTGACCCCGGCACATTTGAGGAACGCTCTCAGCGGGGCGGTCGTGAGGCTCACCTCACGGCCGCCCCGCGGCAGTTGAGCGGGAAAGCGGGAAATGCGCCAGGAATAGGTGGGGGGTACGTCGGTCATGGCGGTCTGGAACAGGTTCTTCGACAACTGGGGGCGCGCGGCCGCGCAGCAGCTCGACTTCGGCGGTGTCAACGGCGCCGTCGAGCTGACCAAGCGTCATCCCTCCTTCTCCCTCACCAAACAAGGGGCGGTCACCGGAAACCTGCGGGTCAACCTCTCCTGGCGGATGCGCACCTCGGACTTCGGCGACCGGCCCGGCCGCGGCCAGAGCCTGCGGCACCCGATGCGGAAATTCCGGCCCGAGATGGTGCAGGCGCAGGGCCCGGCCATGGTCAACGTCGACCTCGACCTCGCCTGTCTGTATGAGCTCCAGGACGGCTCCAAGGGCGTGGTCCAGCCCCTCGGCAACATACTGGGCAGCATCAACTCGCCGCCGTATGTCCAGCTGAGCGGCGACGACCGCTTCGGGTCGGGCTCGGGCGAGACGATCTACATCAACATGGACCACCGCGCCGACTTCAAACGGCTGCTGATCTTCGTCTACATCTATGACGGCACCCCGGCGTTCGACCGTACGCACGCCATGGTGACGCTCTACCCCGGCAACGGCCCCCGGATCGAGATCGCGCTCGACGAGCGCGCGCCGGAGGCGCGGTCGTGCGCCGTGGTGATGCTGGAGAACATCAAGGGCGAGATCGTCCTGCGGCGCGAGATGCGGTACGTGTACGGCTTCCAGGCGGAGCTGGACCGGCTGTACGGGTGGGGGCTGCAGTGGGGGAGGGGTTACAAGACGAAGGTCTGACGGCGGCGACGGCGGCCGGGGCGCCGGGGGTGCCTCCCGTGCGGGTCGCTCGGCGCCTCACCCCTCTTC
Organism: Streptomyces sp. URMC 127; assembly: GCF_051386535.1. Classification (NCBI taxonomy): domain Bacteria; kingdom Bacillati; phylum Actinomycetota; class Actinomycetes; order Kitasatosporales; family Streptomycetaceae; genus Streptomyces; species Streptomyces sp. URMC 127. The sequence goes on along the minus strand of NZ_JBPQTW010000232.1, from coordinate 2,636 downwards.
AGCCGTCCGGCGTGTGAGGACCGGGGTCCGGGGCGGAGCCCCGGTGCGGCGCCGCCGTCAGCGGTTCGGGAGGAACTGCGGGCCCTGCGGCGGCAGCCGGAAGGACGGGTCCGGCACCGGCCGGTACTGCGGCGGGTAGCCGTAGGCGGGGGCCGGTGCGGGCGCGGCCACGTGCGCCGGCTGATGCGGGTAGCCGTACGCCGGCTGTGACGGCACGGCGGGCGGTACGGGAGGCGGGGGCGGGTAGCCGTACCCCGGCTGCGGCTGCGGCTGCGGCTGGGGCGTCGGGGTGGGCTCCGGCGCCGGTCCGGGGCCGTGTGCGGCCGCGGGCGCGGCGGCAGGCGCCCCCTCGGGGGCCTGGGCCTGGGCCGGCGCCGCAGCCCGGGCCGCCGTGTCCCCGGCGCCTCCGGCGCCACCCGTGCCACCCGGCTCCTCCGTTTCGTCCACCGAGATGCCGAACTCCGTGGCCAGCCCGACCAGCCCCGAGGCGTAGCCCTGCCCCAGGGCCCGGAACTTCCAGCCCTCCCCGCGCCGGTAGAGCTCGCCGCAGATCATCGCGGTCTCCGAGCCGGTCTCCGGCTGGACCTCGAACAGCGCGAGCGGCTCGCCGCTCTGCCCCGCGGGGACCGCCGCGGCGTCGTAGAGCAGGACGCACAGGTCCCGCACCCGGCCGAAGTCGCCGCCGTCCGCGGAGGCGGCCAGCACGACGCGGTGCACGGCCGGCTCCAGGGCCCCCAGGTCGGTCTCGATCGCATCGGTCAGGCCTTCGACCAGCCGCTTCTTCGGCAGGTGGCGGACCGCCCCGGAGGGGTGCCGGGGCTGGTTGTAGAAGACGAAGTCCTCGTCCGAGCGGACGCGGCCGTTCTCGCCCACGAGCAGGGCGGAGGCATCCACGTCCGGGACGCCCGGGCCGGGGGTCCAGCGCAGTACGGCCCGCACGGAGCGGGCGTCCAGCGGGATGTTCGACCCCTTCAGCATGGCGTGCGTCATGCCCGCAATCCTGCCCTCCCACGGCTCCGGGGGACAACGCAGGGGTGGGCGAGGGTGCCGACGATCACGAAACCGGCACACCGCGTACCCGTGGACTCCCCGCCCCGACATCCTCGCGACTCATGCGGGGAGCCAGATTTTCATGCACTTGGGGAACTCTTGACCCGTCGCCGGACGTACGATAATCGGCCACCTCTGCGCCTGGACGAGCCTGAGCGCAGGTGTGGCCACGGGGAGAGTAATGAGGCATTTCGGACACCTTGCGCCCTCAGTGCGGAATGGTCTGTTCCATCAGGAGCCGGTCGCCTTCGACGCCGGCTCCCCGGCCCGTACGCTCTCCGTCGCCCTCGGCGCCACGCTCTACGCCCCCGGCACGCGGCAGTCCCTCGCGGCGGACGTCGTCAAGCAGGCCGAGCGGGGCGTGGTGTCCATGGTCCTCTGCCTGGAGGACTCCATAGGCGACGACGACGTCGTGGCCGCCGAAGAGAACCTCGTGCGGCAGTTCGCCGTGCTGGCCGGTGCGGGCGCCGGTGCCCGGGTGCCGCTGCTGTTCATCCGGGTGCGCCGGCCTGACCAGATCACCGACCTCGTACGGCGGCTTGGTGCGTCCGTCCGGCTGCTCTCCGGATTCGTCCTGCCCAAGTTCACCGAGGAACGGGGCGTGCCCTTCCTCGAAGCGCTCACCGAGGCCGAAGCGGAGTGCGGGCAGCGGCTGTTCGCCATGCCCGTCCTCGAATCGCCCGAGCTGCTGCACCTGGAGACGCGGCGCGAGGCCCTCGCCGGGATCGCCCGCACCGTCGACAAGTACCGCGACCGGGTGCTGGCGCTGCGGCTCGGCGTCACCGACTTCTGCTCCGCGTACGGGCTGCGCCGGGCGCCCGACATGACCGCGTACGACGTGCAGATCGTCGCCTCCGTCATCGCCGACGTGGTGAACGTGCTCGGCCGGGCCGACGGCAGCGGGTTCACCGTCACCGGGCCGGTGTGGGAGTACTTCAGACAGCACGAGCGGATGTTCAAGCCGCAGCTGCGGCGGACGCCCTTCGCCGGGCCCGCGGAGGAGCTGCGCACGGCTCTCATCGAGCACGACATGGACGGGCTCCTGCGCGAGATCCAGCTCGACCGGGCGAACGGGCTCCAGGGCAAGACGTGCATCCATCCTTCGCACGTCGCGCCTGTTCATGCCCTGTCCGTTGTCAGCCATGAAGAGTTCAGCGACGCGCAGGACATCCTGCGGCCGGAGCGGGACGGCGGCGGAGTGCTGCGGTCCGCCTACACGAACAAGATGAACGAAGTGAAGCCGCACCGGGCCTGGGCCGAGCGGATCATGCTGCGCGCCGAGGTGTTCGGCGTCGCGCGGGAGGACGTGAGCTTTGTGGAACTGCTGGCGGCGAGTGTTCGGGCGGGCGAGTGAGTCCGGGCGGGCGAGAGGGTTCGGGTGTGAGCGGGGTCTGGGCAGGGGAATGGGTCGCGGAACGGCTCGGCGTCTCGCTCGACGGTGACGCCCGGCTCCCCGAGCTGCTCGGCCTGGCGCTGCGGCGCAACCCCAAGCGGGCGCACCTGCTGGTCTCCAACGTGCTCGGCAAGCACGTTCCGGCGTCCCCGTCGGTGGTGTACGGGTCCGGGTTCGGGCTCGGGCGCCGCGT
>NZ_JBPQTW010000231.1:0-10373 GCF_051386535.1 Streptomyces sp. URMC 127 | reverse complement strand
CTTCGGGGCCCCGCCGCCCCCCGTGCCCCCTGCGGGCGGCCCGGGCAAGAAGCGGACGGCCGTCATCATCGGTGCGGCCGTAGCCGTCCTGCTCGCTGCCGGAGGCGGCGTGTGGGCTCTGGCGGGCGGCGGCGGTTCCGACAGCCCGAAGGGGCACCACAGCGCCTCGCCCGCCCCGAAGGAGAGCACCGGCGGCGACAGCGACAGCGGCGGCACGGCGGGCCCGCGGGAGGGCGACGACGACCCCAACGACGGCCGCCGGGCCGGCGAGGCCAAGGTCCTCGTCAACCAGAACGGTCCTCAGGTCGAGCGCGCGGGGTCCGCGTCGCCCGGGGTGTGGGTGTTCGGCGACTACGTCGTCAAGACCGTCCAGGAGAAGGTCATCGCCTACTCCACGACCGACGGCAAGGAGAAGTGGACCATCGCGCTGCCCAAGAGGGTCTGCGCGGCGCCCGCGAACGTCACCGACGACGGCAAGGTCGTGGTGGCGTACGACAGCGGCGAGAAGGACTCCTGCGGCAACTACGCCATGCTCGACCTCAAGGAGGGCAAGAAGGGCTGGGACAAGCCGATCCCCAAGTCGGGCGGGTTCGCCGAGAGCTTCATCGGCCTGGACATGGCTCTCAGCGGCAACGCCGTGGGCGCCGCGTGGTTCGGCGGCTCCGGTATGGTCCGGGTGAGTGACGGGGAGACCATCCCCACTCCCCAGCTGGAGTCCGGCTGTTCCGTGGACGGCTTCGCGGGCGGCAAGGCGTTGCTCCGCTCGTGGCAGTGCGTCAGCGACAGCACGTCGCACATCGAGAAGCTCGACACCTCGACGGGCAAGCCGGTGTGGACGTACGAGGGCCGCAAGGGCCTCATGACCAAGAAGATCTACTCCAGCGAGCCGGCCGTGGTCTCCCTCGCGTCGGACGACAAGAAGTCCGGCGGCGTCATCGCCCTCAAGGACGGCAAGGAACGCTCGGTCATCGACCTCGGCAACGAGTCGTACACGCCCACCTGCGGCATGTCGATCATGGGTCACGACCTGGGCGGCTGCCAGGGCGTCGCCGCGACCGACAGCACCCTCTACCTGCCGACCGGAGGCGAGGACAGCTACTCGGCCGGTAACGAGATCCACGCCTTCGACCTCGACACCGGCAAGCGCAAGTGGGCGTCGAAGAAGACCAAGCCCGAACTCATGCCGATCCGGGCGGAGGGCGACAAGGTCTTCGCGTACCAGAAGCCTTCGTACGACAAGGCCGGCGCCGTGGTCAGCATCGGCCCCGACGGCGAGCCGAAGACCGTGCTGCAGGCCCCGCAGGCCACCATGCACGCCGAGAACCTGTTCTTCGGCGCCAAGTACCTGTACGAGGGCGACCGCCTCGTCATCGCCACCACGCGCCTGTCGGGCAGCAGCTCGGGGGGCAGCGACGGCAACAAGCTGCTGCTCGTCTTCGGCAAGGGCTGACACGGCGGCGGGCCGCGAACCCGCTGCACGGAGCCGTTGCACGGACCAACGGAGCCGTCGCACGAACCAGCGGACAAGGGGCGCGCACCGGATGGTGCGCGCCCCTTGGCGCAGGCGTACGGCGCGGCCGGTCAGTCCATGCGGCGCGGGGCGCCCAGCAGCCTCGTCTCGGCCTCCGTCGCCCGGACGTCGACGTACGTCCACGACCCCCCGGCGCACCACAGCGTCACCGTCTCCGGAAGCGTCGGCAGGGCCTCGACGTCGGCCTGAGGCAGCCGCAGAAGCCGCCCGAGCAGCTCCGCCTCCTGCGGCGAGACCCGCTGGACGCCCACGAGGCCGGCGCCGCGCAGCAGACGAGGTGTGTCCGGCCCCACGTAGGGGAGCAAGGTCAGGACCGACTGCCAGGGCGCGGTCACGACCCGCCCCCGGGGCGGCCGCGCGCCGCAGTCGCGCACGACCAGCACCGGGCTGTGGACCGACGGGCCCTGCGGGGGCACCCGGCCGACGTCGTGCAGGGTCACGCAGGGCTGTCCGCCGTTGACGGCCTGGGCGAGGGTGGTCCACAGCGCGCGGCGGCCGGTCTCCACGGCGATCCGGGCGCCCGTGCCGGCCGTACGCAGAGCGATCACCTGGGCCGTCCAGGCGCCGCCGATCAGGACGGCGTCGAACGGCACGGGGCGGGCCACCCCGAGGACCGCGGGCGCCTCATGCGCGTCCGTGCCGATGACCACGCCGTCGTCACCGACGGGCAGCGCCAGCGCCTCGAACTCCTCGGGAGCGAGCTCGTGCCGGCCGCGGCGCGGCCCCAGCAGCCCGCGCCCGGCACGGAGCCACCCTGCGTGGGCCCCGGGGGGCGTCGTGATGGCCATCAGCGCGTGCCTCCCAGGGGCAGAGTGGCGAGCATGCCGGGCACCTGCTCGTGATCGAGCCGCACGAGGCCGGTCCGTGCGGCACGCGCCGCACGCTCCAGTTCCCGCCGCGAGGCGGCCAGTTCGTCGGAGCTGCGCCCCGTCACCCGGATGTGCGCGGTGACCGTCGGCGCATGACGCCCGTTGCGCAGGCCGCCGCGCCCCAGCGTCAGGCTCAGCGTCGTCGCAAGGGCGGGCAGTGCGGTGAGGTGGGCGGCGAGCTGCGGCAGAGGCACGGCCCCCGGCCCGAGCTGAGGCCAGCGCGCCACCCAGTACGTCGTGTGCCAGCGGTCGTCGCACCGCAGTGCCCTGGGGCTCTCCAGCGTGCGCCGTGCGGGCGCGGCGGCCCGCGCGGCCTGGGCGGAGGCCACAGGGTTGACGTTCGCCGCGGTGGACAGCGCGGCCGTCAGGTCCTCCTCGGACAGCAGCACGGCCCGGAAGCCGGCCCCCTGCAGCCGGCTCGCCAGCTGGTCCGCCGCCCGCAGCACGCAGCGGCGCACGCCCTCCTCGCCCCCGCCGCGCGCCTCGACCGCCTCGGGGCACAGCTCGGGGTCGAGCTTGAGCGCCACCCACGTGGTCCGCACCGCCGGAGCCCCGGAGAGGGCCTGGAGCGGCGCGTAGTTCCGCGCGGCCAGCGCTTCGGAGGGCAGGTGCGGGGCCGGCGCCGGGAGGGTGCTCTGCACCACCTGTACGGACTCCAGCCGGATGCCGTCGACGTCCAGGGCGTCCCGCAACAGGGCCAGCGGCAGCGCCTTCTCGGCGCGCACGGGGCGCAGCGGGGCGTCCACCGCGTCGATGCGCAGCACGGCCGTCACGAACGTGCCGTCCCCCACGAGGCCCACGGCACGCTGCCCGCGGTCCGTGAACCGGCCCGTCCGCAGTGCCGGTTCGCACTCCACGACCGGTGCGACCGCCGGGTCGGTGCCCGCCGGCGCCGGTGCAGACCGCCTGAGGCGGTCCCGCAGCGCCAGCCGGGCCGGCAACGACTCGGCCACCGGCCGCTGCCCCAGGGGGACGAGCGCGAGCAGCACCAGCACCACGGCCGCCACGGCGGCCGGCACGAGCAGCAGCGGGCCCGCGACCCATCCGAGCAGCACGAGGCCCGCGGCGACCTCGATCAGCACCAGCTGCTGCAGCCGCACGGGGCCGGTGCCACCCCCGCCCCGTGCCGAGGCGCGCGGGGCGACGGCGGCCGCCCCGGGCGCGGCATTTCCCCGCGCCCGTACCTGCGTTGCGGCACCCATGCCCGTCACAGCCCCCTCAGCCGTCGCCGGCCGCCCGCACGGGGCGGGCCGGGAATCCGATCAGCGGCATGCCCTGACAGCCGGACTGATCCCTACCGGCATAGTAGGGGCCGGTACGACAACCCGACCAAGCGCAGCGCCTGTCGACCGACGCCGACGACCAGAGGAGAGAGCGGCTACACATGGCATCACGGCGGGATGAGCTCAACGCCTACATCTTCGCGAGGAAGCGCACCGTCGCGGCCTTCCTGCAGCCTTCGCCCCACGGGACGGAGGAGGGAGCGCCCCGCCCCCTGCGGGCCGTTCTGCCGGGCCTCGTCGCCGGGGCGGTGCTGATCGCCGGCTTCGGCGCCTGGGGCATGTTCCGGCCGACCGCGCCCAAAGGCTGGGACGACGAGGCCGCACACGTCATCGTCGGCAGCCAGTCGACCACGCGCTACGTCGTCCTGACCACGGACGGCAAGAAGCAGCTGCACCCCGTACTCAACTTCGCCTCGGCGAAGCTCCTCCTGGCTCCCGACAAGTCCTCCGTCATCAAGGTGAAGGAGGAAGAGCTCGACAACGGGCACATCCCGCGCGGCCCCACGCTGGGCATCCCGTACGCCCCCGACCGCATGCCCGGCTCCGGCGAGGCCGGCAAGCAGAAGCAGTGGGCCGTCTGCGAGCAACCGGGCGGCACGGGCGGGCGGACGACCCAGAAGGCCGTCTTCCTCTTCGCCGGGCGCGACCCGAAGCTGAAGAACCTCACCGGCGAGCAGCGGCTGCGCGGCGACCAGGCGCTGTATGTGCAGGGGCCGGACGGGGCCCGCTACCTCGTGGACCCGCAGGGCACCAAGTACCTGCTCGGCGGGGAGGACTGGCGGTCCGCCGACGCCTCCGACCACAACCTGCTGCTCCGCTCCGTCTTCAAGGACGGGGCCCGGGCCCAGCCGGTCACCAAGGACTGGCTGGACACCCTGCACGACGGGGCGCCCATCGTCTTCCCCGACACGGGCGGCGACGTCGGCGCGGACGCGGGCATCGGCACCCTGCCGGGCAAGGCCAACCGGGTCGGCACGGTCCTCGAAGCGCCCACCGGCGGCGGCACCCAGAACTACGTCGTGCTCCGCGGCAAGGTCCAGCGCGTCTCACCGCTCGTCGCCAAGCTGCTCCTCAACAGCCGCAAACTCGCGGAGCTCGGTCAGGCCGGGGTGCCCGAGCGGGTGAGCGCGGCCGCCTTCACGCCCGCGGAGGAGGAGTTCTACGGGCAGTACCACTGGCCCTCCACGGTGCCCCGGCAGGCGAACTTCACCGGCTCCGGAAGTGCCGCCAGGGACACCGTGTGCAGCGTCTTCGGGGGCATGTCCGCGGACGGCACCGCCGAGCTCGCCACGTGGGCGGGCACCGAGTACCCGGCGACGATCCCCGACGGCGCCACGAGCGCGTACGTCACCCCCGGCTCCGGGCTCCTCTACCGCCAGGTCACCGGGCGCCAGACCAGCAGCGGACCGGTCTTCCTCGTGACCGACACGGGGCTGCGCTACGCCGTCCAGTCCAACAGTGACAGCGGCACGGGCAAGTCGAAGATCGGCGAGAAGGCCTCCCCGCCGGCGGGCCCGGACGGCTCGCCCGAGGCGCCGCACGGAGCGGCGGGCACCGCCGGATCCGCCGGTCCCGCCGAGGCCGACCAGGCGCGCATCAGGCTCGGCTACGGGAAGGTCGACCCCCTGCCGGTGCCCGCGAACTGGTCGCAGTTCCTGCCGACGGGGCCGCGGCTGGACACCAACAGCGCCAAGCAGCCCCAGGGATCGTGAGAGAGCCGACGTGAGAGAGCCGATGCCACGCACGACGACATCACTCGCCCTTGCCCTGTCGGCGGCGCTCACCGCGTGCCTGACGGTGACGGCCCCCGCCGCGGCGACGACGCCTGCCGTAGCGGGGGACGTCCCGCCTGCGCATGAGGCCCCACCCGTGCCGGTGAACCTCGACGGCAGCGGCGAGTGCACGTACCCCGCCAAGACCATCAAGGGCACTCCCTGGTCCCTTCAGCGGATTCTGCTCGACCGCCTCTGGCAGGACACCAAGGGCCGCGACAGCGCGGGCCGGCCGGTCCGCGTCGCCGTCATCGACTCGGGCGTCGACGTCAAGAACCCCCAGCTCAAGGGTGCCGTCGACGTCGAGAGCGGGGCCGACCTGCTCACCGGCATGCCGGAAGCGGCCAGGGACGGCACCACGCCCGGCGGCAACGGCGACGGCACCGGCGTGAGGGCGGACGACAAGGACGCGCCCCGGGCCCCCGCCCCCGGGCCGTCCCCCAGCCCCGCGGCAGGCGCAAAGGGCCGGGACAAGGACAAGGGCAAGGGCACGCCGTCCCCGGGCCCGTCGGCGAGCCCCTCGGCGGGCGACAGGAACGCCTCCGGGAAGCCGGAGAAGTCTCCGGAGCCGAGCCCGTCCAAGAGCCCCGAGAAGAGCCCGGAGAAGCCGCCGGAGAAGGAGCCCGAGAAGCCGAAGCCCGACCCCACCCTCGACCTCGTGGGCCACGGCACCAAGGTCGCGGGCATCATCGCGGCCCGCCCGTCCCCCGGCACCGGCTTCGTGGGCATCGCTCCGGAGGCGGTCGTCATCCCGATCCGCCAGAACGACGAGAAGGGCACCGGAACCTCCCGCACCCTCGCGCAGGGCATCGGCCTGGCCGTCGCCGCCGGAGCGCGTGTCATCAACATCTCCCAGGACACGGCGAAGGCCCTTCGGCCCGACTCCGACCTCGAGCGCGCCGTCAAGGACGCCCTGGACAAGGACGTCGTCGTGGTCGCATCGGCCGGCAACGACGGCCTCGGCGGCGAGGTCAAGGAGACCTACCCGGCGGCGTACAAGGGCGTCCTCGCTGTCGGCGCCTCCGACCGCAACAACGAGCGCGCGCCGTTCTCGCAGCCCGGCGAGTTCGTGGGCGTCGCCGCACCCGGCGTCGAGATGGTCTCCACCGTCCCCCTGGGCGGCCAGTGCGTCGACAACGGCACCAGCTTCTCCGCCCCGTACGTGGCCGGTGTCGCCGCCCTCATCCGCGCCAAGCACCCCGACTGGAAGCAGCACCAGGTCGTCGCCCAGATCGAGCAGACCGCCGAGCGCGCCACCAACGGCCACGACCGCTACGTCGGCTGGGGCGTCGTCGACCCGGTGCGCGCCCTCACGGAGGACGCCCACCCGGTCGACCGCGTCACCGCGGACAGGCCGGCGGCCCGCAGCGCACGGGCCCCCGACGTGGCTCCGCTCGCCGCGGGCGAGTCCCCGCAGCAGCGGAAGGAGCGCCTCGCCACGTACGCCCTGGGCGGAGCGGCCGTGCTTGTCGCGACGATCGCGGGAACTGCCGTCGTGGCACGGGAGCAGCGGCGCCGCCGGGGGCTGCGCGGCTCGGGCGGTCTGTGATGGTATGTCACGACCGTCAAAGAAGCCTGACATGTACGTGGTTGGGGCACGCGTCGCGAGTGACTAGAGTGGCACGGGCGCCTTCACGGGCGCTCCAGGGGGAGGGCACGGGGCCGTGAGCGGTCGGCCGGTCCGCCGGCCGCGGCAGCGGCGCCGGTCGCGCATTTCGGCTCCGGCAGCGTCCGGCGCCGCGGTGCACCGGCGTCCTGCGCCATGGACACATGCAGAAGACAGGCCCCTCGGGGGAAAGGCGGAACATGTCGGAGAACGACAAGCAGAAGATCAGCGACCAGGAGTTCAAGGCGTTCACGGACGCCATCGACAAGACCAGCGGGCACTTCTCCGCCAACCTGCGCCAGCTGGCGAACGTCATCGCCACGCTGGACGGCGGCAGCTCGTGGGCGGGCGAGGCCCACAAGGCCTTCCGCAAGGCCCAGAGCGACCTGAACGACGACCACGACCGCGTGCGCCGGATGATCGACCGGGTGCGCGAGGCCGTCGTCCTGACGCACCGCTCCTCCGGGGCGACCGACGCGGAGATCGCCGCCCAGATGAGGGGTGTCGACGTCAGCGGGGGAGGCGCCCCGCCCGCGTCCGCCGGCGGCGGCCACAGCGCGCCGCCGCGCAGCGCGATCGACGATCACTGAACCGGCCCCGGCGCGCACGCCCGCCGGTCCGGATTCCCTTCGGCTTCCCTTTCGACCGATGAACGACACCACAAAGGGTGGGGACACATGGCAGACCAGGGTGGAGAGCTTGTAGTCAATTACAGCTCCCTGCAGACCGCCTCCGAGGACATCAAGAAGGCCGCGGGTGTGATCGAGCGGGAGCTGGAGTCCATGCGCGCCGCCGTCAACAAGGTTGCGGCCGGCTGGGAGGGCGAGGCCCACCAGGCGATGCTGCACGTGGACGCGGAGTTCCGCAAGCGCAGCGCGCACATCCAGGCGACGCTCAAGCACGTTGCGGACCTCGTCCTGAAGGGCGGCGAGCACTTCCACGCGACCGACAAGAAGGCGTCGCAGCTCTTCGACATCAGCTACTGAAGCCGCTGAGGCCGCTTATGGCCGCACGACGGCAAAGGCGGGGGGCGGCCGGGCACCGGCCGCCCCCCATCGCATATCTCTGCCGGATTACTGCAGGTCGAACTCGCCGTCGCGCGCGCCCAGCACGAAAGCCCGCCATTCGGCCGGGGTGTAGCGCAGGACGGTTCCGTGGTCGGTCGAGGAACGCATCGCCACCGCACCATCGGAGAAGTAGGCGATCTCGACGCGCTCCTCGTCGTCCTTGGCCTCGGGCGCACTCAGCCATTCGAGACCGGAGAGGTCACGGGCGTAGAGCTCGTCCTTCTCGTGTTCGTCCATGGGGCAGGGGCCGCCTTTCGGTGCGCAATTCCGCCGGATTTCCCCGGGCGCCACGCGAGTTGACGCCCACGGGCAACAGTCGTGAGCAGCGTACTCCCGATGGTTGCACCACAGAGTTGGTTCCGGGACGGTGCTCGCAGAATGCACGGCGCGCGGCGTGAAGTGGTATAGGGCGGGCGACGCGATCCGGCCGCATGGGGCGGCGGCACGCGCCGCCCCATGCGCTCACACCTCTTCGGGCAGCCACCCCACCTGCACCAGCGGCACGCCTCGCTTCCGCGACACGAAGTACCCGCGCCCCGGCGGCATCTGGTGCGGCCGCACCCCGCCGAGCAGGTCGCCCTCGCCCGGGTCCCCGGACAGGAGCACGCCCTGGGCGCCCAGCTCCTTCACCCGCTGCATGAAGGACTCGTACATCGACCGGGACGCGCCCGCCGAGCTGCGCGCGATGATGAAGCGCACGCCGACGTCGCGCGCGAAGGGCAGGTTCTCGGTGAGGACGGCCAGCGGGTTGCCGCTGCCGGTGGAGACGAGCTCGTAGTCGTCGATGATGACGAAGAAGCGCGGCCCCGACCACCAGCTGCGGTCGCGCAGCTGCTGCGGCGTGATGTCGGGCTGCGGGGCGCGCCGCTCCATGAGGCGGTTGAGGGCGTCCGCGTGCACCGTCAGGGCGGAGGCAACCGGCGCGTACTCCAGGAGGTGCGTGCCGGGGACGACGTCGAGGAGCGTGCGGCGGTAGTCGCCGACCACGATCTTCGCCTCGTCGGGGCTGTACCGCTCGGTGATCTGCTTGGCCAGCAGGCGCAGCAGGGCGGTCTTGCCGGACTCGCTCTCGCCGAAGACGAGGAAGAACGGGTCCGTCTCGAAGTCGACGAAGACCGGTTCGAGGCTGGTCTCGTCGATGCCGAAGGCCACGCCGTGCTGCGGCTGCTCGAAGCCCTTGGGCAGGTCGTCGGCGCGCAGCCGGCGCGGCAGGAGCCGCACACCAGGTGCGCCGGGCCCGTCCCACGCCTCGCTGACGGCCCGCACCATGGCGGCCGTGCCCTCGGTGAGGGTCTCGGGGTCGCTGCCGGAGTCGATGCGGGGCACGGCGGCCATGAAGTGGAGCTTCTCGGGGAGCTGCCCGCGGCCGGGCACCCCCGCGGGGACGTTCGCGGCGACCTTGCGGTCGAACTCGGAGTCCATGGTGTCGCCGAGCCGCAGCTCGAGCCGGTTGAGGAGCTGGTCCTTGAGGGAGGCCCGCACCTCCATGTTGCGGGAGGCGGTCACCACGACGTGGACGCCGTAGCCCAGGCCGCGCGCCGCGATGTCGGCGACGAGGCCCTCCAGCATCTCGTACTCCTGCCGGAAGCTCGCCCACCCGTCGACGATCAGGAAGACGTCGCCCCACGGCTGGTCCGTGATCTCGCCCGAGGCCCGCATCCGCCGGAACGTGCCGATCGAGTCGATGCCGTTCGCCCGGAAGTACTCCTCGCGGCGCGCCAGGACACCCGCCACCTCGGCGACCGTGCGGCGCACCCGCTCGGGGTCGAGCCGTGACGCCACGCCGCCCACGTGCGGCAGGCCGGCTACGGCGCTCATGCCGCCGCCGCCGAAGTCCAGCCCGTAGAACTGCACCTCGGCCGGGGTGTGCGTCAGCGCGAAGGCCGCCACCAGCGTCCGCATCAGCGTCGACTTGCCGGACTGCGGACCGCCGACGACGAGCATGTTGCCCGCCGCGCCGGAGAAGTCGCGGTGCAGCACGTCGCGGCGCTGCTCGAAGGGCTTGTCCACCAGGCCGATCGGGACGCTGAGGCGGCCCGGGCGGGCGTACTCGGGCGCCGTGAGGCCGCGGCCCGGGACGACCGACAAGGGAGGCAGGAGCTCGTCGAGGGCCGCGGAGCGGTCCAGCGGCGGCAGCCACACCTGGTGGGCCGGCGGGCCCTGGCCCTCCAGCCGGCGCACGATCACGTCGAGCACCGTGTCCGCCAGCGCGTCGTCGCCCGGGGCCTGTCTCTTATACACAACT
>NZ_JBPQTW010000230.1:0-10488 GCF_051386535.1 Streptomyces sp. URMC 127 | reverse complement strand
CGGGCCGCGACGGCGCGGTGAACCTGCTTCTGATCGGCCTCGACAGCCGCAAGGACATGAACGGCAACGACCTGCCGAAGGAGTTCGTCCAGGACGAGCTGCACGCCGGCTCCAGCGACATCGGCGGCTACAACACCAACACGCTGATCCTCATGCACATCCCGGCCGGCGGCGGCAAGGTGACGGCCTTCTCGATACCGCGCGACGACTACGTCGAGATCGCCGGCGGGCGCGGCGAGCACAAGATCAAGGAGGCGTACGGGATCGCCAAGGCCGAGGCCGAGGAGAAGCTGGCGGCCGAGGGCGTCAAGGGCGCCGAGCTGGAGCACCGCGGCCGCGAGGCGGGCCGCGAGGCCACGCTCGCCACGGTCCAGCGCTTCCTCGGCGTGCCCATCGACCACTTCGCCGAGGTCAACCTGCTGGGCTTCTACGACATCGCCAAGGTGGTCCAGCCCGTCCCGGTGTGCCTGAAGCACCCCGTGCGCGACCGGTACTCCGGCGCCGACTTCCCCGCCGGGCCGCAGCAGCTCGACGCCCGCCAGGCGCTGTCCTTCGTCCGGCAGCGGCACGGCCTGGCCGGCGGGGACCTCGACCGCACCCGCCGCCAGCAGGCGTTCCTGTCGTCGGTCACGCACAAGCTGCAGGAGCAGGGCGTGTGGAGCGACCTCGGCAAGCTGCAGGGGCTGTTCGACGTCGTCAAGAAGGACGTCGTCATCGACAACCGGTGGAACATCCTGGACTTCGCCCGGCAGGCGCCCAACTTGACCGGCGGCAACGCCGAGTTCCACACCCTCCCGATCGAGGGCTTCGCCACCCGCAAGGGAGAGGCCGTCAACCTCGTCGATCCGGCCAAGGTCAAGTCCCTCGTCCAGGCGATGACGGGGCCGAGGACGGACCGGAAGGACGCGCCGGCCGCCGGACCGCAGCACCGAGGGCAGGACCATGGACAGGACCAGGGGCAGGAGAACGGGAAGGGCCCGGGCAGCGGCGGCGACGCCAAGCCGGGCGACTCGGACCCCGTGTCCGCCGGCTCCTTCCAGGGCCCGGCGGTCAAAATGGGCGGCGTTCCCTGCGTCGACTGACTCCCGCGGTTGACCCGTGCGACCGACGCCCCCGGTCGGCCCCCTCGGCCGGCTCCCGCGGCCTCAGACCCGGCCCTTGGCGACGACGAGGAGCCGCTCGTAGTGCGCCGTCTCCTCGATGTCGCCCGCGAACGGGCGGATCCCGGCCAGGAACGGCCGGACGTGCGGCCCCTCCCGGAACCCCCGCTCGTGGTCGGGCACCGACGTCCACTCGATCCGCAGGACGAACCGCTCCGGCTCCTCCACCCCGTGCGCGAGCTCGTAGCCCAGGCACTGCGGAGCCGCGTACAGGTGCTCGGCGGCGGCCGCGCACGCCTTCTCGAAGGCGGCGCGCCGCTCCGGGTCGGCGATGCGGTAGCGGGTGTACTCGACGGTCACGGGGCTCCTCCCTCTTGTCCTCCGGCCTCCCGCGTCAGCCGCCGAAGCCGACGTGCACGTGGTCGTGGTGGGTGTCGTCGGTGAAGAACTGCCGGCCCGCCCCCGCCCCCGCCGGCAGCAGCGGGCCGCCGACGTTGTACGAGCCGGCCGCGGCGGCGTCGCGCATGAACGCCTCGACCAGCGCGCGCGGCGTGGCCCGGTCGACCACCGCCCTGCCGTCGATCCGCCACACGTCGAAGGCCCGGCCGGGCGGGTGGTCGCTGGGCCGGTCCGTGCCGAACACGTTCAGGGGGTGGCCGGAGCGCACGACGCTGACGTCGATGCGGTAGCGCTCCGCGAGACGGAGCATCGCCCGCAGCACGCTCGTGTGGACGCCGCCGCTCCGCACGTCGGCCTCGGCGGCCGCCGGCAGCCGGATCCGGTCGTCGTCCAGTACCCGCCGCGCCGGTTCCGGCAGGCTGTCCGCCGCGGGTCCGGGAGCGGCCGGGTGCAGCTCGCTCACCGACCAGCGCGGCGTGCCCGCGGCCAGGCGGACGTCCACGGTCGTCCCGCCCGCCACCACCTGCCCGCCGCCCGTGCGCGTCCACTGCCGGCAGACGACCAGGACGCTCGCGGAACCGGCCAGGACGCCGCCGTACTGCGCGTCGGTCACCTCGGTCACGGCCGCGTCCGCGCCGGACAGCAGCGGCCCGGCCTGCCCGGCGAGCGCGGGCGGCAGGCCGAGCGCGGCGAGCCGCTCCCGGGCCTTCGCCACGCCCCCGGCGCCGTCCCGCCAGGTGCCCAGGGCCTCGATCAGCTGCACGGCGCGCAGCTTCACGTCCGGCCGGACGTCGGACGGGTCGGGCCGCCACGGCGCGGGGCGGGGGAGCGCGGCGGGGGACGGCGGCGCGCTGCCCATGGTGTTGCGCGGGGGCGCGGTGCCGCACCCGCACATGCCGAGGGCGAGGCCGGCGGCCCCGGCCAGGACGGCCCGGCGGCCCGTACCCGCATGCCTCGTGGGCGCGGCCGCGGGAGCCTCCGGGCCGTGGGGCACGCCGTGTCCGGGCACGCGCCGTCCCCTTTCTCCGGTTTCCCCGGTGCCTCCGCTTCCTCCGCTTCCTCCTGTGCCTCCGGACCGTCCGGGTCGTGTCCGGCTGCGGGGCCCGCCGCTCCGCCCCGGGCAGGGGGCGCGAGGCCGGGGCCCGGCTCCAGTCTCGGCCCCGGCCGCGGACGGCGCACGCGGCACTGCGCCACCCGGGAAATGCGGTCCGGAAGCCGGTATTGACGCATCCCGCGGTCCCCGCTGCAGGGATCTTGCCCGCCCGCTCGGCGGTCGGCTACCGTCGATCGGTGCACGGGGAAAGTATCCGAATGCGCGGCAATGAAGGCCGCGTGAGGAAGACAGCGCGCCCGAAAAGCGCGGCACGGAGAGAATCCCCCGCGGCGGCAATCCCGGCAATCCCGCACGGCGACAACCGGCTCCCGGCACAGGAGAGGCCATGCCTGCCAGCCAGTCCAGCCCACCGTCCCCGACCACCCCTCTGATCAGCGTCGTCCTGCCCTGCTACAACGAGGAAGCGGTGCTCGGCCGCACCCACGACCGCATCACCCGGGCCCTGCGCCCCGCGGAGGGCCTGCGCTACGAGGTCATCTACGTGGACGACGGCAGCACCGACGCCACCTGGAACCTGATACGGACGTTCGCCCGCGAGTCGCCGATGGTGCGGGCCGTCCGCTTCAGCCGGAACTTCGGCCACCAGGCGGCCTGCCTGGGCGGGCTCAGGGAGGCGCGGGGCGACGCGGTCGTCGTCATCGACGCCGACCTGCAGGACCCTCCCGAAATCATCCCGGAAATGGCCGCCCGCTGGCGCCGGGGATGGCACGTGGTCTCCGCGCGGCGCACCGCCAGACACGGCGAGACCGTCTTCAAGAACTTATCGGCCCATGCCTTCTACCGGCTCCTCGGCAGGATTTCCGACCACCCCGTGGCATTCGACACCGGAGACTTCCGGCTGCTCGACCGGGAAGTCGTCGACCTGCTCACCGCGCTGCCGGACCGTGAGCTCTTCCTGCGCGGCGCCGTCAGCTGGGCGGGATTCCCCGAGACGACCATCGAATACCAGCGGGACCCGCGAGCCGCGGGCGAATCCAAATACACCCTGCGCAAAATGCTCGGCCTGTCCCGCAGCGCCTTCCTCACCAGCGGCTCCGTCCTGCCGCTGCGGCTGCCGCTGTGGACCGGCACCGCCTCCCTCGCCGCCTCGCTCGTCATGGCGCTCACCCGCCGGGGCCGCTCCAGGGCCCTGCCGCTCGCGCTGTTCGGCATGGAGTCGCTGGCCGTCGCCGTCGTGGGGGAGTACCTGCACGCGGTCCTCCGCCAGGTGCAGGGCAGGCCCGCGTACGTGATCGGCGAGCGCATACGGAGCACGATGCCCGGGGCCGTCCTCGCCTCGGCCGAGGAGGTCGCGTGATGCAGCACCCGGACGTCATCGTCGTCGGCGCCGGCTTCACCGGCCTGTCCGCCGCGCTCGAACTCGCCGAGCTCGGCCACACCGTACGGCTCCTCGAACGCGACCCCGACATCGGCGGCCTCGCCGGGAGCTTCACCGTGGGGGAGCGCCGCCTCGAACGCTTCTACCACCACTGGTTCGCCTCCGACGAGGAGATGCTGCGGCTCTGCGCCCGGCTCGGCATCGCCGGCCTGATGGAACCCCACCTGACACGTACCGGCATGTACTACGCCAACTCCGTCTACCGCCTGTCGAAACCCCTCGACCTGCTCCGCTTCGCCCCGCTGCCCCTGCCCGACCGGCTCCGGCTCGGCCTGCTCGCCGTGCGCGCCCGGCGCGTGCGCGACTGGCGCCTCCTGGAGCACCGCACCGCCGAGGAGTGGCTGGTCTCCCTCGGCGGCCGCCGGGTCTACGAGGTGGTGTGGCGCCCCCTGCTGGAGGGCAAGTTCGGCGACCACGCCGCGGAGGTCGGCGCCACCTGGATGTGGACCAAGCTCCACCTGCGCGGCGGCAGCCGCACCCGCTCCGGCAGCGAGACCCTCTACTACCTGCGCGGCGGCTGCGACACCCTGCTCACCGCCCTCCGCAAGCGCCTCGCCGACCACGGAGCCGACATCCGCACGGACACCCCCGTGCGGTCCGTCGTCACCGACGGCCGCAGGGTCACCGGCGTGCGCACCGAGGACGGGGAGCTCCACAGCACCCGCCAGGTCCTCCTGACCGTCGCCCCCGCACTGGCCGCCGGCATGCTGGAGGGCCAGAGCGACACCCACCCCTCCGTGCCGCCCCTCGTGCGGCAGCTGCGCAGGATCCGCTACCTCGCGAACATCTGCCTGGTCCTGGAGAACAACCGGCCGCTGTCCGACACCTACTGGCTCAACGTCAACGACCCGTCGTTCCCCTACGTCGGCGTGATCGAGCACACCAACATGGACGACCCGGCCCGCTACGGCGGCCGGCACATCGCCTACCTCTCCAAATACCTGCCCGCCGACGCCGAGCTGTACCGGATGGCGGACGAGCAGGTCTTCGCCCACAGCCTGCCGCACCTGCAGCGGATGTTCCCCGGCTTCGACCGCAGCTGGGTCGACGCCTACCACGTGTGGCGCGCCGAGCACGCCCAGCCCGTCATCACCCCCCGCTACACCCGCCTCATGCCCCCCGTACAGAGCCGTGTGAGCGGCCTCTACCTCGCCGGGATGGCCCAGGTCTTCCCCGAGGACCGGGGCACCAACTACGCCGTGCGCGACGGCCGCCGCGCCGGGCGCCTCATCGCGGACCGGCTGCGCACCGAACCGGGTGCCGGCCGGAACTTCCCCGAGGACTCCCACGCCTGAACCAGAGGACTCCCGTGCCTGAACGCGAGGACTCCCATGCCTGAACCCGAGGACCTCCATGCCTGAACTCATCTCCCTGGACCAGGCCGAGCACCTGGGCATCGACCAGGTGCACGACCTCTACGCCAAGCACGTCAGCCGCAGCCAGGTCTCCCTCATCGGCTCCTTCGGCTTCGGCCGCGACCTCGTCGAGCGCGCCGAAGGCGCGTGGATCACCCTCCGCGACGGCCGCCGCGTCCTCGACTTCACCGGCGGCATCGGCGTGCTCAACCACGGCCACAACCACCCGCGCGTCCTCGCCGCCCGCGACCGCTTCCGGCAGCGCCGCCGCATGGAGGTCCACAAGAACTTCTTCTCGCCCTACGTCGCCGCCCTCAGCCACAACCTGGCCGCCCTGCTCCCCGGCGACCTCGACGTCTGCTACTTCCCCAACTCCGGCGCGGAAGCCGTCGAAGGCGCGGTCAAACTGGCGTACAAGTACCACGGCGGCCGCCGCGGCACCGTCCTGCACACGGACATCGCCTTCCACGGCAAGCTCCTCGGTGCCGGCAGCCTCACTGCCTCCCCCGAGATCCACTTCGAGTTCCCCCGGATCCCCGGCACCGACTCCTTCGCCTTCGGCGACCTCGCCTCCTTCGAGCTGGCCCTCGAACGGCACCGCGGCACCGCGGGCGGCAGCGACGTCTACGCCGTCGTCCTCGAACCCTTCAGCGCCTCCGCGCTGCGCGAGTGCCCGCCCGCCTTCCTCTACGAGGTCCGGCGGCTGTGCACCGAGCACGACATCGTCCTCGTCTTCGACGAGGTGTACACCGGCTGGGGCAAGACCGGCGAGCTCTTCCACTTCATGCGCTGCCCCGGCCTCGTCCCCGACGTCCTCACCATGTCGAAGTCCTTCGGCGGCGGGAAGTCCTCCATCTCCGGGTACGTGGCCCGGGAACCCGTCTTCCGCCGGGCCTACGACAACCTCGCCGACGCCACGCTGCACAGCACCACCTACTACGGGTTCGGCGAGGAGACCGCCACCGCTCTCGAAGCCGTCCTCGTGGCCGTGGAGGAGGACTTCCCCGGCCGCGCCCGCGCCCTGGACGAGCACCTCTCCGCCGGCCTCGCCCGGATCGCCGCGCGGCACCCGCGCCTCGTGGCCTCCACCACGGGCCGCGGTGCCCTCCACGGCGTCTTCCTGCGGCCCGGCCCGGAGCTCCCGGACCGCGTCCGCACCCTGCTCCCCGCGGCCGTCCGCGACCCGCAGGCGGTGCCCAAGCTCCTCACCGCCGCCGTGATCGCCGCCCTGTACCGGGACCACGGAATCCTGACCTTCTTCGGCTCCAACCGGGACATCGCCCTCATCGTCTCCCCGCCCCTGGTCGCGGGCGAGGCCGAGACGACCCTCTTCCTGCAGGCGCTGGACACCGTCCTCGCCAAGGGCGCGACCCGCCTGCTGACCGCCTTCCTCAAGGAAAAGGTGACCGCCTGATGCGCGCCGCCCTGCGCGCGAGCGGCCTGCGCTCGTACTGGCTGCGGCAGTACGCCTGCCTGCACACCGCACAGGCCCGCACCGCCGCCGAAGCCCACGTGACCGGCACTCTGAACACCCTCCCGCTCCCGTACCGGGCCGCCTACGCCCTCACGCTGCGCCTGCTCCCGGCAGCCTTCCTCCTCGTCTCGGGGCGCGGCCTGCGGAAGGCCACCGCGGCCGAAGGGCGCCGCGGCATGCAGCGGCTGGCCGCCCTGCCCGGCTTCGGGGACGTCGTCCGGGCCAGTACGGCCCTCGCCCTGCTCGGCGCGCTCGACGGCGTCCCGGGGCGGCAGCCGGCCCCTTTCCGAGGGGCGGACCGGTGAGCCCGGCACGCATGCGGCGCGCCGACGGCACCGACGTCCTCGTCATCGGCTCCGGAGCCGGCGGCAGCGTCGTCGCCCGGGAACTCGCGGCCGCCGGGCGGCAGGTGACCGTGCTGGAGGAGGGGCCGCGCGTCGCCACCGGCAGCATCGCCGCCGCCACCCCCGCCGAGAACATGCGCCGCCTCTACCGGCAGGGCGGGCTGACCCCCGTCTTCGGCACCCCCGCCTTCCCGTACGGGGAAGGGCGCTGCGTCGGCGGCACCACCGTCGTCAACGGCGGGCTGCTGTGGGAGCCCCCGGCCGCCCTGCTGAACCGCTGGGCCGCCGAGTCCGGCGTGGCCGGGTACCGCGCCGCCGACCTCGCCGCCCACCTCGCCCTCGTCACCCGCCGCCTCGGCGTCGCCCCCCAGCCGCACGGCAGCGGCAACCACGACTCCCGCCTGCTCGCGGCCGGGGCCGAACGGCTCGGCCGGCGCTGGCAGCCCGCCCGCCGGGCCGTCACCGGCTGCCGCCACAGCAACCGCTGCACCACCGGCTGCCCCACGGGCGCCAAGCAGAGCATGGCCGTCAGCTACCTCCCCGAAGCCGAGGCGCTCGGCGCCCGCATCGTCCCCGGCACCCGCGTGCTGCGGATCCTGCACCAGGACGGCGCGGTCACCGGAGTCGTCGCGGAGGGACCCGGCGGCCGGACCACCGTCCACCGGGCCCGCGACGTCTTCCTCGCCGCCGGCCCCCTGCAGACGCCCGCGCTCCTGCAGCGCAGCCGCATCCACCGCCGCACCGCGGGCCGCGAGCTGTCCCTGCACGTCAACCTGCGCACCGTCGCCCGCTTCGACGAGCCCGTGCACGCCGACCGGGGCACCATCTTCACCGCGCAGGTCCACGAGTTCGCAGGCGACGGAGTGCTGCTGATGCCGTCCAACGTCACCCGCGGCACGCTCGCCGCCGCCCTCGCGAGCCGCTCCCCGCACCTCCTCGACCGGCTCCTCGCCGCCTTCGGCACGCTCGGGTCGTTCACCACCCAGGTTCGCCTGCAGGGCAAGGCCCGGATCCGGGCCACGCCGCGCGGCGGGCTCCTCCTCCGGCACGGCATGACGTCCGCCGACCACAGCCTGCTGCGCGAGGCGTTCCGGCGCACCTGCGAGGTGCTGTTCGCCGCGGGCGCCCGGGAGCTGATCCCACCGGTGGCCGCGGCGCCACCGGTCCGCTCCTGCGCGGAGGCCGAGGATTTCTGCCGCCGCGTCCGCCCCGGCGACTGGGAACTGGTGTCCGTGCACGGCATGGCGTCCGCCCGCATGGCCCTGCCGGAGCGCGGCGGAACCTGCGACGGGCACGGCCGCCCCCACGGCTTCCGGCGGCTGCGCGTGTGCGACGCGAGCGTCCTGCCCGGCGTCACGGGCATCAGCCCGCAGGGCACCGTGATGGCGTTCGCCCACGAGATCGCCGAACGCTTCCTCAGCGCGGCACCGGGGCGCCCATGACCGACCCGGTCACCGGCGCGCGCGGCAACCCGCCGCAGGGCAACCCGCCGCGGGGCAACCCGCCGCGGGGCACCGCCCTCTTCACGCGCGCCGCCGTCGCCGCCTCCTGCGCGGGATTCGTCCTCATCGGTGCCCTGCAGGCCCTCTACGGGCCCGCGATCCCCGCCCTGCGCGAGGAGTTCGGGCTGTCCCCCTCGGGCGCGGGGCTCGGGCTCAGCGCCCACTTCGCCGGCGGCGTGACCGGCGTCCTGGCCTTCAACCGCGTCCACGGCCGGGCCGGCAACCGCGTGCTCCTCGGCTCCTCCTACGCGCTCATGGCCCTCGGCAGCGCCGCCTTCGCCCTCGCCCCGGCCTGGCCCGCCGCCCTGGCCGCCGCGCTGGTCGCGGGCTTCGGCTTCGGCGGCATCGACTACGGCCTCAACCAGCTGTTCGCCACCGGATTCGGGCGGCGCAGCACCGCCATGCTCAACATCCTCAACGCCCACTTCGGTATCGGCGCGGTCGCCGGACCCGCCCTCGTCGGGCTCCTGGGACCGGACCGCTACGCGGTGGCCTTCCTCGCCTGCGGAGCCCTCGCGGCCGTCCTCCTGCTCTTCCTGAAGGGGGTCCGCGACCGGGACCCGGACGCCCCCGCCGAAGACCCCGCCGCGCCGTCCGCAGCCCCGCCGGGAGCCTGCCGGGCGATGCTGCTCCTG
The DNA here is from genome assembly GCF_051386535.1 of Streptomyces sp. URMC 127. Classification (NCBI taxonomy): domain Bacteria; kingdom Bacillati; phylum Actinomycetota; class Actinomycetes; order Kitasatosporales; family Streptomycetaceae; genus Streptomyces; species Streptomyces sp. URMC 127. Next base: position 1,187 of record NZ_JBPQTW010000230.1, on the reverse strand, counting down.
GGCGCGTTCGTGCTGCTGTACGTCGTGCACGTCGGCGTCGAAGCGGGCGTCGGCGGCTGGGAGCCCACCCACCTCGAAGCCGTCGGCTACGGAACCGCCACGGCCGCCTCCGCCACCTCCGTCTACTGGCTGATGCTGACGGCCGGCCGGTTCCTCGTGGTGCCGCTCGCCGTCCGCAGGTCCGAGCCGCTGATCGTCGCCGTCAGCTGCGCCGGCATGGTGCTCTGCACGGCCGCGGCCGCCGTGCCGGCCCTCGCCCCCTACGCGTACGCGGGCGTGGGCCTGTTCATCGCGCCCGTCTTCCCCACGGGCCTGCCCTGGCTCCACCGCACCGTCCCCACGGCCCGCCGCGCCGCCGCCTACGTGATCGCCGCGTCCATGGCCGGCGGGGTCGCCGCGGGCCCCGCGCTGGGACGGGCCATCGAACTGTCGGGCGTCCGGGCGGTTCCGCTGGTGCTGTGCGCGATGTCGGCGGTCTGCCTGCTCGCGACCGCGCGGCTCGCCCGGGCGACCCGGCCGCCGCGGGCCCCCGCCCCGCGGCGTCAGCACCCCGCTCGCCCGTGCGAGTGATATATCGCCGACCGGTGACGGTGGAGAGCGGTGGTCGGCCCCGTGGCGCGCGACGATGCCGGGGCGGGGGTTTCGTACGCATCCGCCCCGGCCTTGAACCGTTTCCCCTTGCGTGGAGGTGCCGTGTACACCACCGAGCCAGTCGCCAACACCCTTGCCCCGTCCCCTCAGGAGGACCAGCTGGCCGAGGACTACGCCAGCATCCTCGGCACCCTGTCCCGCATCGACGAGGCGGTGCGGGAAGGCGCCTGGCAGGGGGTGCGCGACGAACTCGACCAGCTCATCAGCGCGGCCGAGGACATGTGGTCGACCCTGACCGACCCCGACCCCAGCGCCGACGACGCGGACGCCGACCGCCGCCGCTTCCCGGTGACGGCCGACCCCGTCACCGTCCGCCGCCTGGTCACCACGTACGCCGAGCCCTACCCCATCGGGCGCCTGCTCTACCCGTCGAACGGCGCCGTCCCGGCCGAGCTCCTGCCCCGCACCGCCGCCGAGGACCCCGCCCTGCACGACCCGCGCCCGGAGACGTGGACGTGACCGGGCCCTGAGCGACCCGGCCGGTTCCCGAGCCGGTCCGGCACCAGCGGGGGGGGGGGGGGGGGGGGGGGGGGGGG
>NZ_JBPQTW010000229.1:0-10576 GCF_051386535.1 Streptomyces sp. URMC 127 | reverse complement strand
GCCCGCCGGGGCGACCCCGCACGGCGTGAACGCCCCGAAGTGCACCGTGAGCACCGCGCTTGCGACCCGCATCCGGCAGCCGAAGTCCAGCTCACCCGCGTGCATGAGCCGCGAGATCGCGGTCACCCGGTCGCTCAGCTCCCGGCCGACCGCCAGGTCCCGCAGCGTCGCCTGGTTCTCCTGCAGGATGTGGTAGATCGGCATGGCCGAGGCGAGCGCGGCGCTGTACCGCCGCAACAGCTCCCGCTTCGTCTCCATCGTGGGCGGTTGTTCCTCCGCCCAGGCGATGAGTTCGTCGACCGGCCGCCCCAGGTCGCGCGAGAGCGCGCCGAGGATGTCCTCCTTCGTCTTGAAGTGGTAGTACAGCGCCGCCTTCGTGACGCCGAGCTCCTCGGCGATCTCCCGTAGCGACGTCTTCTCGTAACCACGTGAGACGAAGAGGTCCAGGGCCGTTTTCTGGATGCGCTCCCGGGTGTCGCTCCTGCGCGCCTGAGGGGTGCTGCCCATGGTCTCTCCTGCCGTTGTCGTGAACCTGTCGCCCCCTAGGCAACCTACTTGACGCCCGGTCAGCTGACAGGCGGTCCCGAAAGGAGTTGCCGTCCGTCCCAACTGGCCGCGCCTGCAAGCAAGTGGACGTGCCGGGCCGCCGCCGCACATGCCAGGGAGAGTGGAGATCATGCCGCAGAAAAGACCCCCCGCGGACCCCGCGGCGGCCGACCGCGACACCACCGACACGCAATGCATACATTGTCGTGGTCAGAATGGTCGCGTGGTGGCCAAGTGGCCATAGAGCACGCCGACATGGGCCGCCGCACCGCCGGAAAACCGTCACCCCGTGAGGCGTGCATCGCCACGCATTCCTTGACATAGCAGCTTGACGCCCCCGGGGCCGTGTCCTACCTTCCGTCCGAGCTAGCCAACCGACCGGCAAGTAATGCGGTGGGTGCGTAAGGGGGATCCGGATGGTGAAGGCGGACATGGTGCTGGACGTCGTCTGCGTCCACTCCTACATCGGCTACACCCGCCTCGTGCGCGCAGCGAACCGGCTCCGCGCCCACGGCACCGCCGTCGGCATCACCTTCCGCCCGTACGAGATCGCCCCGGCCGCCTCGGACAGCCCGCAGCCCCTGATGCCCCTCCTGGAGCGGGCGCTCGGCCCGTACGCCGCGCAGCAGACCGAGCTGTTCACCTGGCAGGCCGCCCGCGACGGGCTGGAGCTCCGCTACGACCTGGCCGTCGCCACCGGCACCTTCCGCGCCCACCTGCTGATCGCCCGCGCCGCCGAACAGGGCCGCGCCGAGGCCGTGGTCGAGCGGCTGTTCCGCGCGCACTTCGGCGAGGGCGAGCACATCGCCGCCGAAGAGGTGCTGCGGGACGTGGCGGAGGAGTGCGGGGTGGACCTCGCGCCGTACGGCCCCGGAGCGCTGGCGCGGACCTCGCCCGCGGCGGAGGAACTCCGGGGCGAGCTGCACCGGCTGCGCCACCACGGCGTGCCCGGCGCACCCGTCTTCCGGATCGCCGGCGGGCCCGTCCTGCTGGGCGTGCAGACGGAGCACGCCCTCTACGAGGCGATGGCGCGGGCGGCCGGCCGGACGGCCCCGGCCGCTCCCTGACCGCCGGCGCCGCCCGCCACCAGGGACGTACGTATTGATATCCGTACCACAGCCCTCCCTATTTACATTTGTCGGCCAGTCCTACCTGCCGCGTTCCCACTGGCTCTAATGAGTGAAAGCCCGGAACCTCCGTATGGGGCCGGAGTTATTCAGAACGCTTTCCCAGTGGGGGCGCTACACGATCGAAAGGCTTAGGACGTGCTCAACAAGGTAATTGCCACGGCAGCCCTGACGGCGTCCGCGGTCGGCACCATGGCCGGCCCGGCGATGGCCATCGGAAACGACCAGGACGTCGCGAACGGCAACGCCGCGAAGACCGGTTACGGCAACACGCACACCGGTGGCAAGGAAAGCCCGCAGATGAGCCTGATCCAGGGCACGCTGAACAAGCCGTGCATCGGCATCGGCAAGATCGGTGTCCAGTCCGTGTTGGCGCTCATCAACATCGGCGTCCAGGACATCCCGATCCTCACCTCGCAGCAGCAGCAGTTCTGCACCGACAACTCGACGATCAGCGACGGGGACGACCCGCTGTCGCACATCCTCGACGAGATCCCGATCATCTCGGGCAACGGCTCGGGCAACAAGAGCGAGGGCGGCCACGGCCACCACCAGCACCACGGCGGCTTCGAGCACCACGGCGGCTACGGCGGCCACTGAGCGGCGCGGTAGTCGGACGGAATTCCCCCTGCGGCGGGTGTGCGGGCCCCGCGGCAGGGGGTTTTCCCCGTTCCGATCATTTCCGTGGCCGCTCCTGGGCCGATTGAGTGAAGGGCCGTATCCGCAGATAACCTCGCGGATTTTCCCGAGTTAGGCAGAGAGCTCAGAGATCCCGTAATCGTCGAGCCGGAACGAGGAACCAAGCGTGATCAAGAAAGTAGTGGCCACCACCGCACTCGTGGCTTCCGCGGTCGGCGTGTCGGCGACCCCGGCAATGGCCGTCGGTGACGGCCAGGACGTTGCGAACGCCAACGGTGCGGCCCAGATGTACGGAAACACCTGGACGGGCGGCTACATGAGCCCGCAGATGGGCCTGATCAACGGTTCGCTGAACAAGCCGTGCATCGCCATCGGCAAGCTCGGCGCCCAGTCCCTGCTCGGCCTGCTGAACATCGGTCTCCAGGACATCCCGATCCTCTCCTCGCAGCAGCAGCAGTCCTGCACGGAGAACTCGACGATCAGCGACGGGGACGACCCGCTGTCGCACATCCTGGACGAGATCCCGATCCTCTCGGGGAACGGCTCGGGCAACAAGAGCGAGGGCGGCCACGGCCACCACCACGGCGGCTACGGCCACCACCGCGGCGACGACCACCACGGCGGTCACCACGATCACGACGGTCACGACGACTGGCACCACGGGCACGGACACGGCCACTGACGGCAGCCCGCGCACACGGACGCCCCCGGTTTCCCCGGGGGCGTCCGCGCGTTTCCGTACCCGTTCCGTGCCCGTTCCGTACTCGTTTCCGCACCCGTTCCGTGCCCGTGAAGGCGCGTCCGCGTCCTCAGCGCACCCCCGCGTGCAGCCAGGCCACCTTGTCGTACAGCTCGTCCGCCGTCAGCGAGCACAGCATGCGGTTGCGCGCACGGGCCGCCTCCCCCGCCGGGTGGTACAGCTGCTTGCCCATCTCGCGCGCCACCAGCTGCGTCCGCGCCGTCCGTTCGCTGCGCGCCGCGTTGTACTTCTCCAGCCGCCGCTCCAGCGCGGGCTCGCCCGGCTCCGCGCCCCGCAGCAGCTCGCCGAGCAGCACCGCGTCCTCCAGCGCCATGCATGCGCCCTGCGCCGCGTACTGCAGCATGGGGTGCGCGGCGTCGCCCAGCAGCGTCACCCGGCCGTCCGTCCAGCCCGCCACCGGGTCGCGGTCGCACAGCACCCACGCCCGCCAGCCCTTGCCGAGTTCGAGGAGCCGCCGCGCGGCGTGCCCCAGCTCCGGGAACTCGGCGACCACCTCCTCGGCGGGCACCGACACCCCGGTCATCGTCTCGGAAGCGGCGTCGTCGCGGGTCGCCGCCAGGTTCAGGCACTTGCCGCCCGCGATCGGATAGTGCACGAAGTGCCACTTGGGGCCGGCCCACAGCGTGACGCTGTTCCAGCGCAGCTCCTCCGGCACCTGGTCCATGGGGATCACCGAGCGGTAGATCGTGTGCCCCGACACGCGAGGGTCGCCGTCGCCGACGAGCTGGCGGCGGACGGCCGAGCGGATCCCGTCCGCGCCGATCAGCACGTCGCCGTGGAAGGCGCGGCCGGTGCACGTGACGGCGGTGACGCCGCCCGCGCCCCCGGACTTTTCATCGGCCTGTTCGTAGCGCACCACGTAATGGCCGCCGAGGAGGGTGACGGCGGGGTGGGCGCGGCAGGCGTCGAGCAGTGCCTGGTAGAGGTCGCCGCGGTGCACGACGGCGTACGGGTTGCCGAAGCGCTCCCGGTAAGTGCCGGTCAGGGGCATGCAGGCGATGCGCTCGCCGGTCGTGCCGTCCATGAACCGCAGTTCGTCGATCAGCACGGCGCGTTTGCGGACCGCGGCACCCACGCCGAGGCTGTCGAGGGCGTGGAAGGCGTTCGGGCCGAGCTGGATGCCGGCCCCGACCTCGCCGAAGACGTCGCTGCGCTCCAGCACGGTCGACCGGTGACCCTGCCGGGCGACGGAGAGGGCGGCCGCGAGGCCCCCGATTCCGCCCCCGGCGATGAGGATGTTGGCCATGGCGTCTCTCGCAGTCCTCTCGCGCGGGAAAAGGGGAAGAGGGGGTGGGCAAAGGCCGGAGAGGGGGGTGGTTGCGCGCGGTCAGACCGCGGTCTTGCGGTCCAGGACCAGGTCGTGGCCGACGACGTAGGACGCCTCGTCGGAGGCCAGCCACAGCACGGTGTCGGCGATCTCCTCGACCTTCGCGCCGCGGCCCAGCGGGCAGGGGCTGATGGCGTTGATCCGGATGCCCTTGCCGATGTATTCGCGCGCGGCCGTCTGGGTGAGCGTGCTCACCGCCGCCTTCGACGCGGCGTACGCGCCCAGGCCCGGCAGCATTCCCTGGCTGCCGATGTTGCTGGCGGTGTTCACGATGACGCCGCCGCCGTTGCGCTCCATGTGGGCGATCTCGTGCTTCATGGAAAGCCAGACCCCGGTCAGATTCGCGGCCAGGGTCTCGCCCCACACGCTCTCGCAGATCTCCGCGACGGGCTGGTTGGGGCCGAGTTCGGTGACGTTGTTGAAAGCGACGTCGATGCGGCCGTGCCGCTCGACGACGGCGGCCACGATGGCCTCGGCGTCGCACGCCCCGCCGGCGTCGCCGGCGTCGCCCTGCCGGGTCACGTCGGCAATGCCGCAACTGGCCCTGCCGCCCAGCGCTTTGATCTCCTCAACGGTGTCGTGCAGCATGTCCGGGTGCCGGCCGGCGACCACGACCTCGGCCCCCTCGCGAGCGAAGGCGAAGGCGGCGGCGCGGCCGATGCCCTCTCCGCCCCCGGTGACCAGGACAACCTTGCCTGCGAATCGCTTGGACATCGCGTCTCCCCTGTTTCCGTCGCGGCACCGCGGTCGAGTCAACTGCCCTCAGCATCGGGGGAATCCGCGCCGCCCGGCCGCATATGCGTTTTGACTTCGTCAGGTGCTCCCACCTGACGAAGTAGACCGAAGGGCTTCGACCGGCCCCGGGAATGCGGCGAAGACTTCGATTGCCGTCCGGTTTCCGGTCCCCACGGCAATTTCCGCCGCTGCCCGCTGGAGAACGCATGATTACGCTTTCGTGGACCCGCAAGGTCGATGATGCCGCCGAGGCGTCGTGCACCCCGCGCGAACGACTGTGGAAGGTCCTGCTGCACAAGGCGGAGAACCCCGTCGGTTACGTGCCGGCGATCAGCGAGTGCCGGATCCTGGAGCGCTACGAGGACGGGTTCCTGCGCGAGGCCCGGCGCGGCTCGCGGCTGCTCGTCCAGCGCGTCACGCCGGACGCGGCGGCCGGCCGCATCACCTTCCGGCACGCCGACTCCTCCGACATCGCCGTGATCACCAACCAGATGGGCGAGGACGAGGACGGCAACCTCACGCTCACCCTCAGCATCACCCTGACCGAGGCGCCCTCGTCGGCCGTGCTCCGCGAGAACGCGTACCTCCACGAGCTGGACGCGGACTTCACCGAGACCCTCGACGCCATGACGGCGGTGCTGCGGCAGCACGCGCTGCAGGGACTCGGGCCCGGAGATGAGTGAGCGCGGGACCGCCCGGCGGTACGCGCGGCGGCAGGTCGTCGCGGGAGCGGCGGCCGCCGGCGCCGGGGCGGTCCTGGCGGGGCCGGCGGGCCCGGCGGGCCCGGCGCGGGCCGCAGCGACCGATGGTGGTGGGGGCGTGAGTGCGGACACCGGCACGGGCGTCTTCGGCGGCCCGCTCACCGTCCGTCCCTCCGACCGGCGCTACGCCGACCTCGCCCGGGGCGCCAACCGCCGCTGGACCGGCACCCCCGACGCCGTACACCTCACCGGATCGGCCGGCCAGGTGCTCGCGGCCGTCCAGGAAGCCGTCGACTCCGGCCGCAAACCGGCCGTGCGCAGCGGAGGCCACTGCTACGAGGACTTCGTGACCTCCGACGACGTACGGGTGGTCATCGACACGAGCTTCCTGGACCGGGTCGGCTACGACGCGGGCCGGCGCGCCTTCTTCGTCGAGCCCGGTGCCCGGCTGGGAGACGTCTACCGCGCCCTGTACAAGGGCTGGGGCGTCACCGTGCCCGGCGGCACGTGCCCCACGGTGGGTGCGGGCGGGCACATCGTGGGCGGCGGCTACGGCGCGCTGTCCCGGCTGCACGGGCTCGTCGTGGACCACCTGTACGGGGTCGAGGCCGTCGTCGTCGGCGCGGACGGCGCCGCCAGGAAGGTGTTCGCCACGCGGGAGGAGGACGACCCGCTGCGCGAGCTGCTGTGGGCGCACACGGGCGCAGGCGGCGGGTCGCTCGGGGTCGTGACGCGGTACTGGATGCGCTCGCCGGGCGCGGGCGGGACCGATCCGGCGGGCCTGCTGCCGCGGCCGCCCTCCGAACTGCTCGTCTCCACGGTCTCGTGGCCGTGGGAGGGCATGACGGAAGCGGCGTTCTGCACGATCCTGCGGAACTACGGGCGCTGGTGCGAGCGGAACGCCGCGCCCGGGTCCCCGTACGCGAGTCTGTTCAGCCAGCTGAAGCCGGCGCACCGGTCGGCCGGGTCGTTCTCCATGACGACGCAGATCGACGCGTCGGTGCCGGGCGCGGCCGGGCTGCTGGACGCCTTCCTGGCCGACGTCGGGCGGGGCGCGGGGATCGCCCACCGGGTGGACGACCGGCGGACCATTCCCTGGCTGCACGCCACCACCTGCTGGCCGGGGTTCACCGCGCCCGACACCACGCTGCGGTTCAAGGCCAAGTCCGCGTACATGCGGACGGGCTTTCCCGAGGACCAGCTCAAGGCCTTCCACCGGCACCTGACCCGGGACGACTTCTCCGGGCCGGCGTCGCTGGTGATGATCAGCGCGTACGGGGGGCGCGTGAACGCGGTGGGCGCTGCGGAGACGGCCGTGCCGCAGCGGGACTCCGTCATGAAGCTGCACTACGTGACCTTCTGGCGGGACGCGGCCGAGGACGCCCGGCACCTGGCGTGGATCCGCGAGTTCTACCAGGACGTCTACGCGGCGTCCGGGGGCGTGCCGAGGCCGGGGGACGTGACGGACGGCTGCTTCGTCAACTACGCGGACGCGGACCTGAACGAGGCGCGGTGGAACGGGTCCGGGGTGCCGTGGCACGAGCTGTATTTCAAGGGGAACTACCGCAGGCTGCAGGCGGCGAAGGCGCGGTGGGACCCGGGGGACGTGTTCCGGCACGCGCAGTCGGTGCGGCTGCCGGGGCGGGCTTGAGGCGCGCGAGGCGCGCGAGGCGCCGAGGCGTTTGAGGCGTTTGAGGAAACTCACGAAAGCAGGCATTCCATGTCATCGTCATCCGGTTTCGCACCGGCTTCGGGAGGCGCGGCGGCCGTGACGGCGGCCCCCGCCCGCACCGGACGCGGATTCGCCCTGCTGGGCGCCGTGCAGGTCGTTTTGATCCTGGCCATCACGATGCTGTCGCCGGCGCTGCCGGCCATCCAGCGCGACCTGGGTCTGTCCGGCGCGCAACTGACGCTCGTCAGCGCGGCGTACGGGCTGTCGTTCAGCGGCCTGCTCATGCTGGGCGGGCGGCTGGCGGACCTGCTCGGCCGGCGCCGGGCGCTGGTGGCCGGGGCGGCGGTCTTCGGCCTCGCGTCGGCCGCGGCGGGGCTCGGGCCGGGTTACGCCTTCCTGCTCGGGGGCCGCTTCGTGCAGGGCGTCGGGGCCGCGCTGGCGGCGCCCGCCGCGATGTCCCTCGTCCGCTCCCTCTACCCCGACGACACGCGGCACGCGCGGGCGCTCGCCGTGTGGGGCGGGCTGGCCGGGTTCGGGGCGACGGCGGGCATGCTGCTGTCCGGCACCGTCTCGACGTGGGTGTCGTGGCGGTGGGCGTTCGTCGTGCCGGTGGCGGTCTCGCTCGCCGCCGTGGCCGCGGCGCGGCGCGTCCTGCCGGCCGGGCCCGGCCCGGTGCGGGTGAAGCTCGACGTGCCCGGCGCGGTGCTGGTCACCGCCGGGCTGACCGTCATGAGCTACGGGCTCGTGCAGGCGGGCGAGCGGCCCTGGGGCGCGGGCGTCGTGTGGGGGCCGATCGTGGCCGGGGTGCTCCTGCTGGCCGCGTTCGTGGTGGTGGAGCTGAAGGTGACGGACCCGCTGGTGCCGCTGGGGTTCCTGGCCCGGCGGCCCCGGGCCACGGCGTTGTGGGCCGTCTTCATCGGCTCCGCCGGGATGTCCACGATCTTCTTCCTGCTGTCCCTGTACTTCCAGGAGGTGCGCGACGCGTCGCCGCTGCTCACGTCGGCGGCGTTCCTGCCGTTCAGTGCGGCCCAGGTCGTGACCGGGATGCTGGCCGGGCGGCTGATCGGGCGGTTCGGCGGGCGGGCGGTCATGGTGGGCGGGCTGGTCGTCGCGGCCGCCGGGCTGGTGCTGATCGGGCAGCTGGGCGCGGCCGGCCCGTACGCGGGGGCCCTGCTGGCCGGCCTGATCGTCTTCCCGGTCGGGATCGCCTGTGTGTTCTCCGGGTCCACGGTCGTCGCGCTGGAGGACGTCGAGGACTCGCGGGCGGGGCTCGCCGGCGGCGTCGTCAACACGGCGATGGAGGTCGGCCCGACCGTCGGCCTCGCCATCCTCGTCTCCCTGGCCACGGCCCACACGAGCGGTTCCCGGACGGCCGGCGCGGTGACCTCCGGCTACGCCTTCGCCCTCCTCCTGGCAGCAGCCGCCTTCACGGCGACGGCGCTGGCCTCGGCACTGACGCTACGCCGCCGACGAGCCCGGGCTGTGCCCGCGCCCCGGGGCACGCGCCCCGCCCACCACCACTCAGCGGGCTGAGAAGGGGGGCGGCCCCACCCCTTCACCCCGCCGCGGCGGCGATCAGCCACGACGGCGGCGTCCGGCGGTGCCGTTCCGGCCTGGGGGCCGTATGGCACCGCCGGTCTGCGCCGTGGTGGTGGCGCGCCGTCGCGGCGGGTGGTGGGTCGCGCGGCGACGGTTGGCGGGGCGCCCGCCCCTCGTTCCGCCGCGGTGGCGATCAGCCACAACGGTGGCGTCCGGCGGTGCCGTTCCGGCCTGGGGGCCGTACGGCACCGCCGGTCCGCGCCGTGGTGGTGGCGCGCCGTCGCGGCGGGTGGTGTGTCGCGCGGCAACGGTCGGCGGGGCGCCCGCCCCCTCGTTCCGCCGCGGCGGTGATCAGCCACGACGGCGGCGTGCGGCGGTGCCGTTCCGGCCTGGGCCTCGTACGGCACCGCCGGTCTGCTCCGTGGTGGTGGCGCGCCGTCGCGGCGGGTGGTGTGTTGCGCGGCAATGGTTGGCGCGGCCCCGCAGGGCCACCGCAGCGAGCGCCGTCGCGGCCCGTACGGCCCCGCGACGGCGCTCGGAGTACGCCGACGTACTGTCAGACACCCAGCGCCGCACCCCCGTCCACCGTCAGATCGTGCATCGTGATGTGGGACGCCGCGTCCGAGAGGAGGAACACCACCGCCTGGGCGACATTCTCCGGCCGGGCCAGCTTCCGCAGCGGAATTCCGACCCGGAACGAACTCGCGACCCCCTCGATCGACGCCTTCCGCGCCGCGGCCTCGTCCTTCCACATATCACTCAGCATCGGCGTCTCCGTGGAACCCGGCGCCACCAGATTGCACCGGATCCCGTATTTGGCCACCTCCAGCCCGAGACACTTGGTGAACATCGTGGCGGCCGCCTTCGACGCCGAATAGGCCGCCATCTCCACCCGCGCCGTCCCGGCCGCGTTGGAGGCGACCGTCACCACGGCCCCGCTGCCCCGCGGCACCATGCGGTTGACGACCGCGCGGGAGACGAAGAAGACGCCGCTGGTGTTGACGGCGAAGGTGAACTTCCAGTCCTCGTCGGTCAGTCGGCGCGCTTCGGAGAGCCGTAGCACGCCGGCCGCGTTGACCAGGTAGTCCAGCGGCCCGAGCCCCCGCTCGACCGCGTCGACGAAGGACTCCACCTCCGGGCTGGAGGTGACGTCACCGGGAAACGCCGCGACGGCCAGACCGTCCGCGGTGAATTTCTCGACGCAGGCCCGCAACCGGGCCTCGTCCTTGTCGACCGCTGCGACGGTGACACCCCTTTCGGCGAGCGTCCGGACGACCGATTCCCCTATTCCGCCTGCCGCCCCGGTGACGAGAGCGACTTTTCCTTCCATCTGTAAACCTCCGTACGCGGGAGTTCATGGCACGTCCGTGCACAATTTTCAGGAAATCCGGACGGCAGGTGAAGCGGGGTTTTCTCACTCCGTCAGGTGAGGGAAAAGGGAAAGGGGCGGGCCCCCGGGTGGAGCGGCCCCGGCGGAGCGACCCCCGGCGGAGCGGCACCCGGCCCGCCCCGCCGCGCGGCCCGCGCGGC
>NZ_JBPQTW010000228.1:0-10602 GCF_051386535.1 Streptomyces sp. URMC 127 | reverse complement strand
ACCGCCGCCCACCCAGCCGCCCGCGTCCTCGGCGCCCCCCTCGCCCCAGCCGGGGCCGCAGGCGGCGGGGCCCGTGGCCTAGGCCGCGCGGGGCGCTGTGGTGCAGGCCATGCCGCCGGACGGGGGGAGCGGGTTGCGCCCCGGGGGTGCGAGTGCGTATGGTGGTAGATCGTTTGATCCCATTTGCCCGGCGCCCTACAGAAGCGCGCCGTGTGGCGCGTTCCTTACCTTGCCGTGGCTGACCGCATCGAGGCGGTCATTTGTGAAGCCGACACGGAGCTTGGGCGCGTGCCGAAACTCCGGAAGGTTTCGCATTTCGCATGTCCATTTCCCCTGAGCAGACCGTCATGCCCGCGAGCGACGAGATCAGCAACGAGATCTCCGCCGTGGCCGACGCCGCCCCCGCCGCCGAGACTGCCGCCGACGCCGTCGCCGAGACCGCCGTGGAGGCCCCCTCCGCTGACGCCGGCGCCGACGCCGAGCAGGCCGATGAGCAGTCCGCCGAGCCGACGATCACCTTCGGTGACCTCGGCCTGGACGCGGCCATCGTCCGCAAGCTCGCGCAGAACGGCGTGACGACCCCCTTCCCGATCCAGGCCGCGACCATCCCGGACGCCCTGGCCGGCAAGGACATCCTCGGCCGCGGCCGCACCGGCTCCGGCAAGACCCTCTCCTTCGGTCTGCCGCTGCTCTCCACGCTGGCCGGCGGCTTCACGGAGAAGAAGCGCCCCCGCGGTCTGATCCTCACCCCGACCCGTGAGCTCGCGATGCAGGTCGCGGACGCCCTCCAGCCGTACGGCGACGTGCTCGGCCTCAAGATGAAGGTCGTCTGCGGCGGTACGTCCATGGGCAACCAGATCTACGCCCTGGAGCGCGGCGTCGACATCCTCGTCGCCACCCCGGGCCGCCTGCGCGACATCATCAACCGCGGCGCCGCCTCGCTCGACAAGGTCCAGGTCGCCGTCCTCGACGAGGCCGACCAGATGGCCGACATGGGCTTCCTGCCCGAGGTCACCGAGATCCTCGACCTGGTGCCGTCCGGCGGCCAGCGCCTGCTGTTCTCCGCCACGCTGGAGAACGAGATCGACACCCTCGTCAAGCGCTACCTGGTCGACCCGGTCACGCACGAGGTCGACCCCTCCGCCGGTGCCGTCACCACCATGACCCACCACGTCCTCGTCGTGAAGCCGAAGGACAAGGCGCCGGTCACCGCCGCCATCGCCGCCCGCAAGGGCCGCACCATCATCTTCGTCCGCACCCAGCTCGGCGCCGACCGCGTCGCCGAGCAGCTGCTGGACGCCGGTGTCCGCGCCGACGCCCTGCACGGCGGCATGACCCAGGGCGCCCGCAGCCGCGTCCTGGAGGACTTCAAGGCCGGCTACGTGAACTGCCTGGTCGCCACCGACGTCGCCGCCCGCGGCATCCACGTCGACGGCATCGACCTGGTCCTCAACGTCGACCCGGCCGGCGACCACAAGGACTACCTGCACCGCTCGGGTCGTACGGCCCGCGCCGGCCAGTCCGGCACGGTCGTCTCCCTGGCCCTGCCGCACCAGCGCAAGCAGATCTTCCGCCTGATGGAGGACGCGGGCGTCGACGCCTCGCGCCACATCGTCGGCGGCGCCGGCGCCTTCGACGAGGACGTCGCCAAGATCACCGGCGCTCGCTCCCTCACCGAGGTCCAGGCCGACTCCGCGGCCAACGCCGCCAAGCAGGCCGAGCGCGACCTCGCCGACCTGACCCGCCAGCTGGAGCGCGCGCAGCGCCGCGCCGCCGAGCTCCGCGAGGAGGCCGACCGCCTGCTGGCGCGCGCCGCCCGCGAGCGCGGCGAGGACCCGGAGGCCGCGGTCGCGGCCGCCGCCGAGCAGGCCCAGGCCGAGGCCGCCGCCGAGGCGCAGGAGGCGGCCGTCGCCGCGACCGTCCCGGCCCAGGCCGCTCCGGCCCACGAGCGCCGCGACGAGCGGGGCAACTTCGAGCGCCGCGGCGGCGACCGCGGTGGTGACCGTGGCGGCTTCCGCCGCGACGACCGTCGTGACGACAACCGCTCCGGTGGCTTCCGCCGTGACGACCGCCCCTCCGGCGGCTTCCGTCGCGACGACCGTCCCTCCGGTGGGTTCCGCCGTGACGACCGTCCGTCGGGCGGCTTCCGTCGCGACGACCGCCCCTCGCACGGCGGCGGTTACCGCTCCGGCGGCAGCGACCGTCCGTTCAACCGCGACCGCCGCGACGACCGCCCGTCGAACGGCTACCGCGCCGGTGGCCACGACCGCCCGAACGGCCGCCGCGACGACCACCGGGGCGGCACCGGTTCCTTCGGCCGCCGCGACGACAAGCCGCGCTGGAAGCGCAACGGCTGACGGCGGGGCAACCGCCGACAACCGCAGGTGATTTGGGGCCCGTACGGCACTTCGGTGCCGTACGGGCCCCGCCGCGTCTGCACTCCCGTCCGACTCATCGGCCATAACGACTCGGGATAACGCGGTCGGCCGGGCTATGCTGCGGGGTGCGGGCCGTTAGCTCAATTGGCAGAGCAGTGGACTTTTAATCCATTGGTTGTGGGTTCGAGTCCCACACGGCCTACCGCGCGATGAGGTCATAGCGTCACCTGTGACCTGCATCTTTTCGCCCCGGCCGGGTTTCTCCGGCCGGGGCGAAGCCATGTTTTCGGGCTTCTGCGTGAGCGATGCGTGAGCGATGCGCGAGCGGCGGTGCTTTCGGCTGGCCCCCAGCGGCGCCTCGGGTCGCTTATCGAACTCCAGTTCGACACGCTCTGCCGGGTTGAAAGCACAGGTCAGCAGCCGCGATCCCTCCGCTCCGCTGCGCAACCAGAGGTTCGCCGAACCCTTTCCCGCGCAGATCGTTGTCGTAGGTATGACGGTACGACGACGGCGGGTGCGGCGGGGCGCTGCGAGGCGCGAGGTGTGGTGAGCGGTGCCTCGGCGGAAGGCAGCCTCTGGCGGCATCGGGGCTTCCTCCGGTACTGGAGCGCGAACGCCGTCGACCTTGTAGGCAGCGGTGTCACGCAGGTCGCACTTCCACTGGTTGCCGTGGTGGCGCTGCACGCCTCCGTCTGGCAGGTCGCGCTGTTGTCGTTCGCCCAGAAACTCCCGCCCCTGCTGGTGTCGCTCCCCGCCGGGGCGCTGGTGGACCGGCACCGCAAGCGTCCCGTGATGGTGGGCGCGGCAGTGGCCGGCGGTGCCGCGTTCCTCGTCGTCCCGGTAGCCGACGCCATGGGCCGGCTGTCCCTGGGGCTGCTGTACGGGGTGGCGCTGGTGAGCGCGGCTTCGGAGGTGTTCGGCTCCACCGCCCGTATCAGCTTCCTCCCCTCCCTGTTACCCCGCTCGCGGCTGCTGGAGGCAAACTCCAAGCTCGGCGGCATCAATTCCCTGGCCGACAGCGCCGGCTCCCAGCTCGGCGGCGCCGTGGTCACCGTCCTCGGCGCCGCCCATGCCCTCTACCTGGACGTCGCTTCCTACCTGGCCAGTGCCCTCCTCCTCGCCCGCATCCGCACCCCCGAACCGGCCGCTGCGCGGCCGGCGAAGAGCACCACCTTCCGGGCGGAGATCGCCGAGGGAATGCGCTACGTGTGGTCCCATCCCACGATCCGGCCGCTGGTGCTCGCCGCCACCGCGTACATCGCCGTCATGGCCTTCCTCACCACGCTGTGGTCCGTCTACGTGCTGCGCCAACTGCACTACTCGAGTGCGGCACTGGGCGCGACGCTGAGCGTGGCCGCGCTCGGCGGGTTCTGCGGCGCGCTCGTGGTCCGCCCGGTGGTCGCGCGGTACGGACCGAGGCGCGTCATGCTCACCACCCTGGCCGTGGCCCCGTTCACAGAGGTGCCGCTCCTGCTCGCCGCGCCCGGGCGCCCCTGGCAGGTGGCCATTGGTCTGGGAATGTTCGTCCAGCTGGGGTGTGCCGTCGTCCAGGGCTCCACCCAGCGCACCGTCCGGCAGGCCGTCTGCGACCCCGCGCTGCAGGGGCGCATGCTCGCCACGAGCCGTTGGGTCGTGTACGGATCCCAGCCGGTGGCCGCCCTCCTCGCCGGTGCTGCCGGGACCTGGCTCGGCCTGTGGAACGGTCTGGCCGCCGGCACCGTCGCCCTGGCTGCCCCGTTCGTCGTCCTGCGATCTTCCGCGCTCCCCGGCGTGCCCGAGGGCACCGCCGCCTCCGAAAAATCCCATCGGGCAGAAGAAGCCCATCGGGCAAGCGCGTGCCCGCAAAAGGAAAGTGGTGCTGCATGAGCCCTGGAGGAATTCCGGGCCAGTCCCGTCCGTCCCGCCCCGCCGGCCGGTACGTGCCGGCGAGGGGTATCTACACGGAGCCGGCGCGCCTTCAGCGGCTTGACTGGTTTCGCTCCGTCACCCGGCTGGGACTGGGGTCCTTGCAGCACACGCGGCTCGATGCCGGCAGGCTGACCGGGAACATCGAGGGATTCGTCGGAACCGTCGAGGTCCCGGTCGGCGTGGCCGGGCCCCTGCTGTTCAGCGGCGAGAACGTCCAGGGTGAGATCTACGCCCCCATGGCCACCACGGAAGGCGCCCTCGTCTCCTCGGCGACACGGGGAGCCCTGGCCGTCACCATGGCAGGGGGCGTCAGCACCCGTGCCGTCTCCCAGACGATGACGCGTGCACCCGTTTTCGCCTTTTCCCGGCTGCCGGCCGCCGACCGCTTCGCCTCGGCGATCCTCCGGCACCTCGACGATCTCCGCACGGCCATTCGGCACGTCTCCCACCATGCCGAACTCGTCTCGGTCGAACCCGTGGTGCTGGGCCGGACCGTTCACCTGAGGTTCAGGTACACCACCGGGGACGCGGCAGGACAGAACATGACCACTGCCTGCACCTGGCACGCTTGTCAGTGGATCCTGGAGCAGCCGCACCTGGTCGGAGACGAGGAACTCGAATCCTTCATCATCGAGGGGAACACCTCGGGCGACAAGAAGGCCTCGTCCCAGGCCATGGCGGACGGCCGCGGCATCCGGGTATCCGCTGACTGCCTCCTGCCGGAAGGCATTGTCGAGCGCGTCCTGAAGACGACCGCCGACGAACTGGTCAGGGGCTATCAGCACATCGCGGCCGGGGCCGTTCACAGCGGAGTGCTGGGCTCGAACGCGAACACCGCCAACATGGTGGCAGCGGTTTTCACCGCAACCGGTCAGGACATCGCCTGCGTTCACGAGTCGAGCGTAGGGCAGTTCATCCTCGAACGAACGCCGGACGGCGTCTATGCGAGCATGACCCTCCCCGGCCTGGCGGTCGGCACGGTCGGCGGCGGCACCCACCTCCCCACGCAGCACGAACTCCTGGAAGCCATGGGCTGCACAGGCCCGGGAAGCGCCGCCCGGCTGGCGGAAATCATCGCCGGCTTCGCACTGGCCCTGGACCTCTCGACGGTCTCGGCAGCCGTGTCCGGACAGTTCGCCAGCGCCCACGAACGCCTCGGGCGCAACAGGCCGGTCCGCTGGTTCCGGCTCGACGAGCTCGACGCCCCGTTCTTCGCAGCGGCGCTGAGCTCCGAAATGCCGGGCGCCGAGGTCACAAGCGTCGAAGCCGTCGACATTCCCATGGGGCCCAGCGTCCTGTCGGAGCTGACATCGCGAACGGTGAAGAAGGCCGTCGGGCTCTTTCCGATGCAGCTGCGGGTCGACCACGACGGCGTGGAGCAGAAGCTCGACGTCATGGTGAAGGTCAAGCCCACCGATCGGGAAGTCATCAAGATGGCCGGAACGGCGGCCGCCCTGTGCGGCGGTCCGGTGGCAACCCACTACCGCAGATTCGACCAGCGTCTCGGATTCGTGGGATGCGACGTACGTGAGCTGGCCCTGTACGAGCAGACCGACACCCGCTTCACCAGCCTGGTCCCGAAGCCGTACCGAACCTATCGCGATGACCGAAGGGAGGCGTATGTCATCGTGATGGAGTGCCTCGGCGGCATGGAGCGGATGGACACGTCGGACAACGCACGCGGATGGTCACGCCGGCACCTCGGCATCGCCCTGCGCGACCTCGGGCAACTCCATTCCGTCTGGTACGGCAAGGAACCGGCGCTCCGCCGGATGCCATGGATCGGACACGTGCCCAATGCCGCGGACATGGCCGAGATGAAGGACCTGTGGCTGGCCCTGGCCGACCACTCGGCGCACGAGTTCCCCGAGCTCGTCGACGGACGCCACCACGACCGGCTGGTTTCCTGCATCGGGACCGTCGACCGCTGGTGGCCGCAGATCGAGGCGATGCCCAGAACGCTGGTGCACAACGACTTCAATCCGCGCAACATCGCCATCCGGGCGGACGGCAGACTCTGTGCCTACGACTGGGAGCTCGCCACCCTGCACATTCCCCAGCACGACCTGGCCGAGCTGCTCTGCACCGCCCTGGAACCCGCCGACATCAATGCCACGGTGGTGGGAGAGCTGTCGGAAGTCCACCGCAGGTCGCTCGAGACCCACGCCCGGACCGCCATCGACAGAGGCCGGTGGGAATCCGGATACCGCCTCGCCCTCAGGGACCTGGCGGTCAACCGCTTCGGGCTCTACTTCGTCGCACACACCGTTCGCCACTACGGCTTCCTTGAGCAGTGGTGGCGGAACCTCTGGGCCCTGATCGATCTGGCGGAAGCGGCTGACGGGAGCTGATTCCCCCGCCCGGGTGACAAGGCCCCCGACTGGGTGACAAGGCCCCCGCCCAGGCGACAAGGCTCCCGCCCGGGCGACAAGTTTGCCGCTTTGCGTGTCTTCGGATCGTAACTCTGAAGGCATCGTTCCGTTAGGCCGAGCGGGTGAGGGCCGACGGTAGTGCCGCGCGGTACGGGCCGTCTCTCACCCGCCGTATCCCACCGAAAAGACAAGGCGGACCAGTGCGTTCACTGAAGCGATTCGCAGTCCTGTCCAGCATGGCCGTGGCAGTCCTGGCGTCCCCCGCGTGCATCGGGGCCGCGAGCGCCGACACGGTCGACCTGGGGGCGGGCGGTCTGCTGTCCAACGTCGGGAGCAGGACCTCCTCGACGCACTCCAACCTGTGCGGCGCCAGCAGGGTGGGCGTCCTCAACGACCGGACCTGTGTGACCCGGCACGTCTCCCACCCCCACGGTAAGAGCCGTCAGGTGTCCGGCCCGAGCGGCGGTCTGCTCTCCAACATCGACTCCCGCAATGCCTCCGGGTTCAGCAACAACTGCGGGACGGACACCGTCGGAATCCTCAACCACACCACTTGCGTCGCCGAAGAGAAGTAGGCACGCACGTCGCCGAAGAGAAGTAGGCGCGCAAGCGGGCCGCGCCCGCACGCCGGCGAGGCCTTCGCCGGCACCGGGCCGCCGGGGGGCGCACGGCCCGCGCACGCTCCGTCCTCCGAGCCAACCTTGGACGCCCCCCGCGTGCCCGGGCCTCCGCGCACCCAGTTCCCCGAAACCCCGCACCCGCCTTGTGTTCGCGCCGCTACGGTAAGTGCGCGGGGTGGGTGCGGCGAGGGCCGGGAGGTCGGAGGCATGGAGAACTCGCGAGCCGGTGGGAGCGGAAGCGGAAGCGAGCGAGGGGAGCGGGGCAAGCAGCCCCCGGCGTGCGGGGCGCACAGGGGGCGCACGGAGCACGGCCAGGGCCCTGGCGGCCCTGCGGAGGCCGCCGGGCCCGCCGCCGGATCCACTGCCGGGTCCACCGCCGGGTCCGAGGCGACGCCCGCCGAGCACGTGGCGGCGCTGCTGAAGCGGGCACAGAACGGCTTCGAGATCGGCGAGCCGGTCCTGGCCCGGCTGCGGACGGCGCTGATGCATCAGGCGGAGCTCCGCTCGTACCGCCAGCGCAATGACGAGCACCGCCCGCTGCGCTGCAATTCGTACCGCCACGTCTTCCTGCTGGCCGACGGCAGCAGCCTGCTGCTGTTCGAGCTGGAGCACGACACCGGCCCGGAGGACGCCTTCGTCTACGAGCTCTACGCGGACGAGGATGCCCTCGACCGCGCCGAGCAGCGCGTGCACGAGCGGATCGGCGGCGGCATCGGCCCGGGCAGCGAGGGCGACGAGCTGCCGGCCTGGCTGGCGGAGGAGCTGCTGCTGGCCATGGGCCCGGCCCAGCCCCGCCGGGAGTACGTGGCCGACGCCTCGCCCGATCACGCCCGGCGGCTGCTGCGCCGCGCGGAGAACGAGGACGGGCCCGGCGAGGTGGTGCGCGAGCTGCTCCAGGGAGCGCTCGGTCACCACATCGCGCTGATCACCAAGCCGCGCCGCCGGGGCGCCGGGCGCGACGCCACCTGGTGCCGCTTCTACGAGCACGCGTTCCTGCTGGAGGGCGGCGCCGAGCTCAGCCTCTGGGAGCTGGAGCACAACATGAACAGGGACGGCCGCCTGGTCTGCGAGGTCTATCTGGACGAGACGGAGGCCGAGGTGGCCGCGGACCGGCACGCCCGGGCGCAGGGCGTGGAGCTGTAGGAGCGGGCGGGCACCGTCGGCGCGGGCGGTGGAACGGGGGCCGCCGACGTGTGCTAGGAGAGTGGTGCGGGGGTGTGCTAGGCTGAACTGACGTTTCAGTTGTGGTACCCATGAACTCGTGTGCGCCTGACGGTTATGTGAACCGACGGCGCATTTTTGTTTTTGCCGGTCTATTCCGGTGTGGGGCCCCTTGCATCCATCGATCACCGGTGGATGTATCCACTAAGGAGATAGACATGGCTACTGGCACCGTGAAGTGGTTCAACTCGGAAAAGGGCTTCGGCTTCATCGAGCAGGACGGCGGCGGCCCCGACGTCTTCGCCCACTACTCGAACATCGCCTCCAGCGGCTTCCGTGAGCTGCTCGAGGGCCAGAAGGTTTCCTTCGACGTCACGCAGGGCCAGAAGGGCCTGCAGGCCGAGAACATCGTCACCATCTGACGATGATGCCCGCCCGGTCCGCCGTCTGACGGCGGCCCCGGGCTTTGCATGAAGCACACCGGCAATGGGGCCCGCACCACTGGGTGCGGGCCCCATTGCTGCCCCCGCGCCGGCCGGCGCCCGCTGCGCACCGGCCGTCGTCGTCCCGCCCCAGCGCGCCCAGGCTTTTCCGCCGTCCTGCCGTCCGAGTGGTTCCGAGCCGAGTGGTTCCGAGCCGTTCAGGCCGGCCTCGCGATGCGAAGTCTTCTTTCCGGGCGTGTCCACCCCCTTTGAGGGAAGGTCCCACCCGCATGACTCGCTCCGACCGTCCGACGACCCGCGCGCCCCGTGCGTCCCGCGGCTCCCAGCAGAACCGCCCCCAGCGCTCCGAGCGGCCTGAGCGCTCCGAGCACTCCGGTCGCGCCGACCGTTCCGGCCGTCCCGGCCGCGGCTCCCAGCAGGGCCGTGGCGGCGCCCGCCCGGCGACCCGCCGGCCCGCCGCCCCGCAGGGCGACTTCGAGACCCCGGTGAGCACGACCCCGGCACTGCCGCCGGTGACGTCCTTCGCCGACCTGGACATGCCGGCCGGCCTGCTCTCCACGCTGACCCGCGAGGGCGTCACCGAGCCGTTCCCCATCCAGGCCGCGACCCTGCCGAACTCGCTCACCGGCCGTGACGTCCTCGGCCGCGGCCGCACCGGCTCCGGCAAGACCCTCGCGTTCGGCCTGGCGCTGCTGGCCCGTACGGCCGGCCGCCGCGCCGAGCCCGGCCGCCCGCTCGCGCTCGTCCTCGTCCCGACCCGCGAGCTGGCCCAGCAGGTCACCGACTCGCTCGCCCCGTACGCCACCGCCGTGAACCTGCGGACGGCCACGGTCGTCGGCGGCATGTCCATCGGCCGCCAGGCCCAGACGCTCGCGCGCGGCGCCGAGGTCCTCGTCGCCACGCCGGGCCGCCTCGCGGACCTCATCCAGCGTGGCGACTGCAAGCTCGGCGACGTGCGGATCACCGTCCTCGACGAGGCCGACCAGATGGCCGACATGGGCTTCCTGCCGCAGGTCACCCGGCTGCTGGACCAGGTCGACCCGGAGGGCCAGCGGATGCTGTTCTCCGCGACCCTCGACCGCAACGTCGACCGGCTCGTCCGCCGCTTCTTGTCCGACCCGGTGACCCACTCCGTCGACGCGTCGGTCGGCGCGGTCGTCACGATGGACCACCATCTGCTGCACGTCACCGAGACGGACAAGAAGGACACGGTCACCCGGATCGCCGCCCGCGACGGTCGCGTGATCATGTTCGTGGACACCAAGCGGGGCGCCGACCGCCTGGTGAAGAAGCTGCTTGCCGAGGGCGTCCGCGCCGCCGCGCTGCACGGCGGCAAGAGCCAGCCGCAGCGCAACCGCACGCTGGACCTCTTCCGTACGGAGCAGGTCACGGCCCTGATCGCCACGAACGTGGCCGCGCGCGGCATCCACATCGACGGCCTCGACCTGGTCGTGAACGTCGACCCGCCCATGGACCACAAGGACTACCTGCACCGCGGCGGCCGCACGGCGCGCGCGGGCGAGTCCGGCACGGTCGTCACGCTGGTGCTGCCCGAGCAGCGGCGCGAGATGAGCCGGATGATGGCCACGGCCAAGATCTCCCCGAACGTCGTCACGGTCGGCCCGGACCACCCGGAGCTCGTGCGCATCACGGGCGCCCAGGAGCCGAGCGGCGTTCCGGTGGTCATCCCGCCGCCGGCGCCGGCGCAGCCGGCGCCGGC
>NZ_JBPQTW010000227.1:0-10759 GCF_051386535.1 Streptomyces sp. URMC 127 | reverse complement strand
CACCAAGGACTCCGGCCGCAGCGAGCTCGCCCTGGCCGCCGAGGCCGTCCGCGCGGCCCTCGCCGATGCCGGCCGCCTGGGCGACGGTGATCTCGGGGCTGGTGTCCATGGTGAAGGTGACCATGCCGTCGACGTCACGGGGGCCGAGCCCGGCGTCGGCGAGGGCCGCGCGGACGGCCTCGGCGGCCAGGGCGAGCTCGCTGCGGCCGGAGTCCTTGGTGAAGGCGGTGGCTCCGGGGGCGGCGGTCATGTGACGGTCCCGGGGCCGTCTGAGCGGGCGACCACGACGCGGCCGGTGACGTGGCGGCCGAGCCGGTTCGTGCCCACGACGGAGATTTCGATGGTGCGCTCGTTCACGGAATGGATCCTTCCGGTCAGCACCAGAACGTCGCCTGGATAGCTGGGCACCCCGAGCCGGATCGAAACTTTCCGGAGGACGGCCTCCGGGCCGAGACGTCCGGTGATGTAGTCGGTGACATAGCGGCCGACCAGACCATTGGTGGTGAGGATGTTCATGAAGATGTCAGGAGTGCCCTTCGCGCGGGCCGCCTCGGCGTCGTGGTGCACATCCTGGTAATCACGGGAGGCGATGGCACCCGCGACGATGAGCGTACGGGTGACCGGAACGGTGAGGGGCGGGAGTTCTTCGCCGGGCGTCATGATTCCGCTCCGTCCGGGCGGTCCGCTCGGGCGCGGAACACCGGGAGTTCCCCGCCCCCGTCCAGTCGTATGAATTCCAGCTCGACTGACATTCCTATGCGCACGGCGTCGTGCGGGACGCCGGTGATGTTGCTGATCATCCGTACGCCTTCGGCGAGTTCGACGAGCACGACGGCGTAGGGCGGGTCGAAGGCCGGGAAGGGCGGGTGGTGCACGACGACGTACGAGTGGACGGTGCCGGAGCCGCAGGCCTCGACGGTCCCCCACTCGGGAGAGCCGCAGCGGCCGCAGCCCGGCAGCCAGGGGAAGCGGAGGGTGCCGCAGGCCGTGCAGCGCTGGATGAGCAGCTTGTGCTCGGCGACGCCTGCCCAGAAGGGGGCGTTGTCGCGGTTGATCACGGGGCGGGGGCGGGCGGGGCGCGGCTCCTCACGGGGCGGCTCGGGCGCCGGGACCGTAGCCGGGGCGTATTTGAGGATACGGAAGCGGTGGGTGCCGACGAGCTCACCGGCGACCCGCACGCGCATCATCGTGGTGATGAAGTAGCCGGTTCCGAGCCGGGTGGTCTTGCGGGGGGAGACGGCCTCGATGACCGTGTCGAACGTGGGCCGGTCGCCGGGACGGAGCGGGCGCACGTACTCCTGCTCGCAGTCAGTCGCGACGACCCCGGTGTACCCCGCGCCGTCGAGCAGGGCGAAGAGCTCCTCGTAGGCGGGGGTGCGGGCGCCCGGGCCGCCGGAGAGGCCGGGCATCGTCCAGGCCTGGAGCATGGTGGGCGGGGCGATCGCGTCCTCGCCGGTGTAGGCGGGGTGGGTGTCGCCCATGGCCTCGCACCAGTGCCGGATCATGGGCAGGTTGACGGGGTCGCGGGCGGACGCGGAGACGGCGGCGGGCCGGCCCTCGAAGGCCTTGAGCAGGTGGTGGACGTCGCTGGGCGGACGCACGGGCAACCCCCTCCCTGTGTTAGCTGACTATCCGTCAGCTCCAGGAGGCCGGTCAAGAAGGCCGGTGTAGAGAGGCCGGTGTGGAGAGGCCGGTGCAGAGAGGCCGGTGTAGAGAGGCCGGTGTAAGGAGGCCGGTCAAGGCCCGCATCCCTCCGGACATGGCTGCGCGGGCCGGACATGGCTGCGCGGCGGCATCGGAATGCCGCCGCGAACCATCACCAGACCCTCTGTGCCGGCCGTCGGGTCACCTGGCCACTCGCTTACCTGGTCACTTGCTCACCTGGTAACCCGATCACCGGTGCCGCCCCCGGCAGTGCCTCCCCCGCCCCGGACTCCCGGGCCTACCAGCGGTCGTCCGTGAAGATGATGGTGACGTTGTCCTGGCGGATGGCCGTGTTGCCGGGGCCGTTGACGCTCGCCGTGTTGGCCGCGTTGTGGGCGCCGGCACCGGTGGCCTGCTGCTGCGTCGTGGTGGAGTTGCCGTCGTTGTGTCCCCCGACGCCGCTGCCGACGACGGCCGCGGCCGCGGCGTTCGACCCGCGGTTCGCCACCTGGTTGCCGTTGCCGTCGTCGGAGGCGTGGGCGACGCCGGAGAGGAGGACGGCGGCCACGGGGACGGCGGCGGCGGTGGTGAGGACGCGAGCAGTGCGGGTGCTAGCCATTTCAATTCCTCCGGAACACTGAGCGGAACTACGAGCGGAACTACGGGCGGCGCTGCTGCGAGCGGACCCGCTGCGGGGCGGGACTGCTGCGCCAGAGCCTGAACTACCTGTCGGCGCAAGACGGTTGGCCGGCCGCCCGGCGATGTTTTCGACGTCGCACAGCAAGATTGCCCGCCCAATCCCCGGCGAACCACCCGTCGCTCTTCATTCCCTCGCAAGCATGACCACTCCTGAATAAACCCCGTCACTTCGCCCGGCCCCAGTCCCCCGCCGCTCAGCGAGCCCTTGAAACCCAAGGGCCACAAGGGCAGAACCGTTCCGGCGAAAATTCGGCCAGTTCCGTAAACATGGCCGCGAAGGACAGGCAGGAGGGGCCGTAAACGCTCAGACGGGACGAGGCCCGGGCGGTGCCGTACCCACCACCACGGTCGCGTCCAGGTCGTCGCACACGACGACCTGCGCGCTCAGCCCGGCAGCCGTGAAGACTCCGGCCGTACGACCCGCCTGGCGCTCGCTCGTCTCGACCAGCAGGTGCCCGCCGGGTGCGAGCCAGTCCACGGCCGCCGCGGCCACCCTCCGCTGCACGTCGAGCCCGTCCGACCCGCCGTCCAGGGCCACCCGCGCCTCGTGGTCGCGGGCCTCGCCGGGCAGCAGGGCGATGGCCTCGGTGGGCACGTAGGGCGCGTTGGCCACGAGTACGTCTATCCGCCCCCGGAGCTCCCGCGGCAGCGGTTCGTACAGATCGCCTTCGTGGACGGTGCCGTCCGCGCCGATGTTCCGCCGGGCGCACCGGACCGCGGCGGGGTCGATGTCGGCGGCGTGCAGTTCGATGTCACCGAGGACCGTGGCCAGGGCGGCGCCCACCGCCCCGGATCCGCAGCACAGGTCGACGACGACCGCGCGCGGGGAAGCGAGGGTGAGGGCGAGGGCGGCGGCCTGCCCGACCAGGAACTCCGTACGCCGCCGCGGCACGAAGACACCGGCGTCGACAGCTATGCGCAGGCCGCAGAACTCGGCCCAGCCGACGACGTGTTCGAGGGGAAGGCCGGCGGCGCGGCGCGCGACCATTTCCTCGGCCTCGGCGGTGGTACGCGCCGCGGAGAGGATGAGCCGGGCCTCGTCCTCGGCGAACACACAGCCGGCGGCGCGGAGCGCGGAGACGGTGCGCGCAAACCCCGAAGGAGAAGAAGAGGAGGAGGCGGCGAGAGGGGAGTGAGGAGAGAGAAGAGAGACAGAAGGAGACGAATCAACCATGAGAGCCTTCCGGATATCCGAAGGGCGCTCTCCGCGGGTCGACTACAGGTGCTGCAGGGAAGAAGCGACCGTACGACCGTGGGATGAGAGCACCCGGCCTGCCACTGCGGTAATGGGTCTCACCTCCTGGGTCGTTTTTCTGCCAACTGGCCGGGAGCAACAGTACATGATCAGCACTCAGCCGGGCAGGTCCACGACAAAGCGGAATTGACGCGCGCACCGGTGTCGTTTTCGGACGTACTGCCGGTAGCCCTTGCGTTCGAGGGGTTCGCACGTGGTGGGATGTAGCGATGCGAACCCCCACCCGCATGCCTTCCCGTCCCCACAACCCGTACGAAGAACTGGCCGAGCTCGCCGACCCGGACCCCCGCACCGAGCCGCTCCCGCTCATCCCCGTACGCCTGGCGCACCCGGAAGCGGAACCGGAAGGGGAGAGAGAACCGGGCATACCCTCGGACACGGAGGCGGACGACGATCCCTGGTCCCCGCCCGACCACCGCCGCGCCAAGCGCCGCCGGGGCCGGAGCCGGCGCCGTCGCCGCAGCCCGTTCGCGGCCGTGCCCCGCGCCCTCAAGCTGCTGATCGCCGTCCTCCTCTGCGGCGGGATCCTGGTCCTGGCGGACCGCTGCGCGCAGATGTACGCGGAGAAGAAGGCACAGCAGAAGCTCCAGCAGGAGCTCCACCTGGCGGCCGCTCCGCAGGTGGACATCCACGGCTTCCCGTTCCTCACCCAGGTCCTGGACAAGCGGCTGCAGCGCGTGGACGTCACCGTGCCGCACGTGGCCGCCGAGCGCGTGTCCCTCGCGGAGGTCCGGGCAAGCGCACGCGACATCCGGCTGACCGGCAGCCTGCCGAACGCCATACGGGGCGCGGTCGTCGGAAACCTGGACGGTGAGGTCCGCCTCTCCTTCGACGACATGACCCGCGAACTCGCCGCCTCCCAGGTCCGCTTCAGCCGGCGCGACGACCACGCCGTCGACGCCGCCGGAAAGCTCACGATCGCGGGCCAGGAGCTGCGCGTACGCGCCCAGGCCCGGCTCCAGCTCTCGGGCCGTCAGAGCCTGTCGACCAACGTCGACGACATGAGCCTGGACCTGCCCGGCATCGCCACCTACCGCCCCGGCAAGGGCAAAGGCCTCACCCTCCACCACGAGACCGCCGAGCGCATCAGCCGCGACGCGGCACGCGCAAAGGCCCTGCTCTCCGTCCCCGCCCTGGCGGAACGGCTGGGCGTCTCCCGGGCCGACGTCGCGACGGCCCTGCGGAGCGAGGAGGAACTGCACCGGCTGACGGGCGCGCCCCGCTTCGTGGAGGCCCTCACCCGCGTCAACCTGGTCGACGCCGCCGTCGACCACCCCTGGCTCCTCAAGAAGCTCGGCATCGACCCCCACCTGATCACAGCCCTGACCAGCATGCGTCTCCCGGAGTTCACGGACCGCCTGGCCTACTCCTTCTCCCTCCCCAAGGAGGCGCGCAACCTGCGCCTGCAGGACGTGAGGGTGGAGAAGGACGGCATCAGGGCGACGCTGGAGGGCGTGGAACTGCCGGTGGGCGAGAAGAAGTGACCGGCCGAGCGGCCGCCCCGGCGGCGCTCCCCACCCACGAAAAAAGGGGCGCCCCACCAGGGGCACCCCTTCCGACCTGCGCAAACGCGCGCAGTGGGCGGAGAGTGTGGGATTTGAACCCACGGTGACATCGCTGCCACGACGGTTTTCAAGACCGTTCCCTTAGGCCGCTCGGGCAACTCTCCCCGCATCGATTCACCTGGAACGATGCGGGGACAGCCTACCGTCTGAGCCGTTCGAACGGGGCTCGTGGTCCGCGCCTGGTCCGCGAGCGGGCTTTCGTCAGTGCGGGATGCCCTCGATGATGTCGCGGGCTCCCTGCCGCAGCAGTTCGGCGCAGACGCGGGTGCCGAGGGTGGCGGGGTCGTTGTCGCGCTCGCCCCAGATGTGGGCGTGGACGAACTTGGACCCGTCGCGGGAGAAGACCATCCCGCGGAGGGAGAGCTGGCCGTCGGGGCCGGTGACGCAGTGTCCGGCGATGGGGCTGTTGCAGTGCCCGCGGAGGCCGTGGAGCATGACGCGCTCGGCGGTGATCTCGGTCATGGTCCGCTCGTCGTTGAGCTGGGAGAGCAGTCCGGTCACGGCCGCGTCGTCGCGGCGGCACTCCAGCCCGAGCGTGCCAGCACCGACGGCGGGCAGCATCTCGTCCACGCTGAAGACCTGGCGACCGCGGTGGGCGATGCCGAGCCGCTCAAGCCCGGAGGTGGCGAGGACCATGGCGTCGAGCTTGGTGCTGATCTTGCGGGTGCCGTCAAGCTTCTCCACCCGAGAGCCGACCGCGCCACGGACACGAACGACGCTGAGATCGGGCCGTACCCGATTGATCTGCGCCTTGCGCCGCACGGCGGAGGTGGCCACGGTGGCACCAGGAGGAAGGTCAGCCAGGGTCTGCCGCTCGGAGCCCTCCGGGAAGAGCAGAACGTCCCGCACGTCGTCCCGGAGCAGGTAGGCGGCGAAGATCAGCCCCTGCGGCAGAGGCCGGTCCCCCGGCACGTCCTTCACACAGTGGACGGCCATGTCGACATCACCGCGCTGCAACATGGTGTCGATCTCTTTGACGTAGAGCCCCTTGCCGCCGAGCTGGGCCAAGTCACCCTGCCACTTGTCGGCCTCCGTGGTCACGGGCACCACGTCGATCTTCAGCTCCGGCTCATGCTTCCGCAGCAGCGCGGAGACCTGCTCGACCTGGGCGAGCGCCATGGGTGAGCTGCGGGTGCCGATCCGGAGGGTGCGTGCGGGGAAATCGGTCATGGTGTGGCCTCCTCGTTCCTGGCTTCCAGGTAACTGGCGGGATGAGCACGGTGGGTGCGCAGAGCTCGTGCGACGCGTGCGGACATACGCGGGTGGAGGATTTCGAGGGCAGGGGCGGTGTACTCCCAGCGCCACGCGTCGATCTCTTCGCGCTGCAGGACGATGCGGCTCTCATCGCCGGAGTACAGGCGGGGCCCGGTGAAGAGGAAGGACAGCCGGTCGCGTCGCTCCGGGCGGGTGGCCTGCAGCCATTCGACGGCGAGGAACTGCCAGGAGTGGGTGTGGAAGGTGAGGCCGAGTTCTTCACGGACTTCCCGCCGGACGGCATCAAGGGGCGATTCCCCCGGTTCAACGAGCCCGCCCGGCAGATGCCACGGCCCGCCGGCCTTCGCCGGATGCACCAGCAACATCCGCCCCAGACGATCCATGATCAGCACGTAGGCGGTGACCGGGAACCCATGCGCCACCGTGACGCCCCCGCCCCGCGCGCCACGCTCCCGCCCATCCTCGTCGGCCTGGTCCTGGTCGACGTCGGCGTAATCGGTGAACGTCCGCCGGAACGGCCGGTGCCCGGTGTCCCGGGCGTGCTCGAACATCCACCCCTCGACGGCCCCGCGGTCGACAAAGCGGCCCGAGTGCGCCCCGCACTCCTCCTCATCCCCAGCCACGCACTCAGCCGTGTACTCGGGACACACCGCCTCGTCCTGCGTGATCGTGTACGGCGCGAACCGAAAGGCGCGGCTCACCGGTGCCCCTCCGCGTGCCTGCGCATCCTGATGTCGCAGTCCGTGACGGTCGTGTAGTCACCTGCCGTCCGGGCGGCCAACCGGGCATCCGCCAACTTCGTGCACTCACCGCAACCGGGGACCGGTTCCGGCGGCTCAAAGGTCGGCAACCCCAGGTGGGGTGCCGGCGACATGGTCGTCCTACGAGTGCTCATCCCCGCTCCTCGCGTCGTCCGAATGGCGACACGCTAGGAGCACGAAAGTCCGACCATCCAGCGAGTTCTACGTTGTTGCACGCGAGTCTTCACCGGAGGGAGTTGAGTGCTGCGGTCACCACAGCTCGGGCCGGCGCCCCGTAGACGGCCAGCTCCCGCAGCTCGGTGAAGGCTTTGACGTACATCGCAACCTCACCCGGCGCCGTGACGGTCACCTGGGCCGTCAGCAGCTCCACGTGGACCCGCTCGTCATCGAAGATGTTGAAGCCCTCCAGGGTCCACATGCCGCGGCTCTGCGCGGTGAACGGGATGATCCCGACCGAGACAGCGGGAAGCGACATGACCGACAGCAGGTGCCCCAACTGGCCGGCCATCGTCTCGGCGTCGCCGATCTGGTAGCGCAACACCGATTCCTCAATCAGCAGAGTGAACCGGTGCCCTGCCTCCTGGAGAACGCGGGCCCGAGCCATACGGGCGTCCACAGCCTCGGCCGTGTCGTCGGGTGTGCCGTGGAAACGGCGGATGACCGAGAGCAATGCGGACGCGTACGCAGGAGTCTGGAACAAGCCGGGTACGACGTGTGACGCATACCCCCGGTGCAGCTTCGTCCGCTCATAGAGCGGGATGCGTGATTCCTGCAGTCGCCGCAGGCCAGTGCGCTGCAGGCGCTTCCACTCCAGATACATGGAGTCGGCGGACCGCGACGCCGCAATGATGTCCGCCGCCTGGTCGTCGGCATCACATGCCGCGCACCATGTACGGATATCCGCGTCGGATGGCGGCGTACGCGCGTTCTCGATGCGTGAGGACTTGGACTTGTTCCACCCGCAGCGTACGGCCAGCTCATGCCCTGTCAGCCCGGCGTCGAGACGGACCTCACGCAGCTTCGCCGCCACTGCCTTGCGTGCAGCTTCGACGCTTGATGACTGATACTTGGGCATGAGCTGACTCGTCTGCTGGCGCCGTTAGACAGCGAACTCCGTGTGGGGCATGCCGCGCTGCCAGACCGCCTCGAACGCCTCGGCGCACAGTTTGATCACCGCCGGGTCGTCGCACAGCTCGTGCCCTGCGGAGGCACCGTCACCGGTGAAGTGCCCGAAGCGGATCAGCCGGTCATCGAAAAGCCAAAAGTCCGCGCCCGGTAGTGCGAGCGTGGCCGCGTCCCTCCTGGGCAGCCATCGGACCTTTTCGCCAGCCGCGACGTTCAGGTACGTCCCGGCATGCTCGTAACGGATGTACTCGCTCACAGGCACGGAGACCACTCGGGCTCGCCGCATCTCCACGCCGCGCGCTACCGCGCTTCGCACCAGGTCGAGCCATGGGCGACGACGCTCCACCGACTCGGGCGTGATCCGTCCGCAGGCTTGCCACTCCGCGAAGTCGTCGGCCTCCGAGGCGACGCTGTACGTGTCCCGCAGCTCCAGATGGACGGCCGACCGGTGGCACTCCCTGATCAGATCAGTGAACGGCGGAACGCTGTTCGGCCTCATCGCACGCCTTCCTGATCAGCGGCACCATGCGCGCCGGAATCCGGATCACTGCTTCCGTGTCGGGGATGTGGCCCACCGTACGGCACTCTGCTTCGGTCTCGTCGTCGGCCTTCCAGCCCTGGAACACGAGGTCGGCGCTCTTGCCGTCCACCCACACCGTGGGGCAGTCGTCGCCATTGGTGTTCGGGTCCTTACCGAAGAACAGTAGAGCCATGACCGTGACTCCCACCTACTCGGTTGCGTCTGGTTGCACAGACGATGGCCCCGAGCTTCCCTCCCGTCAAGGTGCCCTGCCTCCCGTCACAACTTGCAGTCGGCAACGGGCAGAAGGGGCTGGGGAGCCGACCGCAGGGTGAAGACCCGTACCACAGAAAGTCAGCCACGACGGCGGTGCAGCCGAGTGGTCGTGCGCCATGTGTGCACCTGTGCCCCGTCTAAGCGTTCTGCACCACAGGGCACCGGCCCACCCCGGGCCTTCGCGGGCGCCGCGAGCCTCGGCAGGGCGCGGCCGGGCCCGGGGGCGTGGTCCTGGTGGTGGCGCTCGAACCCGGTGACGACGGAGGACGGGGTGCTGAGCGCGTGCCGGAGATCGTAAGGCCGGCAGTTCTCTGGCTGGAGGTCGGCGTCGGCCTCGCCGAGGCGGACGAGGTACATCCGTAGACAATTAGGCTCCACGCATGAGTGCGGTCCGTAGCCACATCGGCTGCGGGCCGCACTCATGCGTGCATACGAGCTTCGCCTCGGCGGAACCTGTCAGTTGGACTACTCAAACGGTGTGTCACCCGAGTTCACCCGGCAGGCGATGGTGTCCTTCGCCGGGTTCACGCAGGTGGTCTTGAAGATGGGGTTGAGAAGGTCGGCGAGCGCACTTGCGATGTCGTTGAGGTCGCAGAAGTAGCCACCATCTCGTGCCTCGCAGGGCAATAGGCTGGTTCCGACAGCGACCGCCGGGTCAGCGGAAGCCGACGGCGCCAGGAGGCCCAGGCAGAGTGCAGGACCGGTAAGCACGGCTGCCACACGAGCCATGGTCCGCATACAGGTATGTCGAGTCACTTTCGCCCTTTCGTTATGCCGACATGAGCGCTGATCGGAACGGGCCCCACTGGTGAGGCCCGTTCCGATTCGGCGCGGCTCGCTACCACGTCAGGAGAACCGCTCCGTTCTGGCCTCGCATGCCCGCCTGCCCAGCGCCGGCTTCGAATCCGGAAGTAATCGACACCTTGCCGCCCTCGCCGCCGCGGCCACCATCACCGCCGTTTCCGCCGTAGACGGGGAACGTGCGATAGACAGGGTCGAGGACAGCAAAACCCCTGCCGCCCTTACCTCCGACCGGACCGTTCGGTCCGAATACTTCGATTCCGTCCGGAAGGTTCGTTCC
Organism: Streptomyces sp. URMC 127; assembly: GCF_051386535.1. Classification (NCBI taxonomy): domain Bacteria; kingdom Bacillati; phylum Actinomycetota; class Actinomycetes; order Kitasatosporales; family Streptomycetaceae; genus Streptomyces; species Streptomyces sp. URMC 127. The sequence goes on along the minus strand of NZ_JBPQTW010000227.1, from coordinate 618 downwards.
CGGAGAGCCGGTCAGTCCGGCGCTGCCCAGGGTGGGCGTTGACGATCCCCTCGCCCCGTTGCACCGGGTAGCCAGCGGGGCCGCCTGCCTTACCGCGCCACCCGCGCCACCGGGGTGAGCGCGAGATCCATCCCGGCGAACTGCCCCCTGCCCCGCATTCCCGCCGAGCTGCCCGCCTTCGGCGGAAGCCAGCTCACCTTTGAGGAACTCATTGAGAAACCCGGTTTCAGCGGTTCCGGTCCTGATACTGGTACGTCCACCCGGCCCCGAAGGATGCCCGATCTTCCCTGCGGAGCCGCTCTTCGCCCAGGTCCGGGGATGAGTGACCAGCTCTCCGTTCTTGCCGTGCCTCCAGTTCCACCTCGTGCTCATACCGCCGCGGCCGCCCTTGCCACCCGGCTTCCCGCCCGCACCGCCCTTCCCCAGGACAATGGTCAGGACTTGACCGGGCCTGACGTTCAGCGTGCAGTCGACGAACGCTCCGCTGCTGCCTCCCGCGCCCGAACCACCGGCGCCACCGCTGTCGCCGTCTTCGGGGCCGACATCCGGCTTGCCGTTGCCACCGGCTCCGAAACCGGCCATGACGCCGAGGGGCCCCCGAGGATGCCGACGAGGCCG